>JBFMAS010000793.1:0-13788 GCA_040755575.1 Thermodesulfobacteriota bacterium | reverse complement strand
CGAGGGAAACGCATGCCAAACCTCTGGGTCACCGGCCTCGACCGCGAGCAGGGCAGGGCGTTCAGCCGCCTCGCGGCCGACCTGTTCGAGCGCGAGCTCGGCACGCCGCGCCAGGCGGTCTACGTCTTCGTGCGCGATGCCGTCCTGTTCCGCGACGGCGTCGAGAGCCCGCTCCCGGTGATCGTGCAGGTGAGCTGGATCCGCCGTCCGCCGGAGCACTTCGCGAAGGTCGTCGCGGGGCTCACGCGCATCGTCAAGCAAGAGCTCGGGCACGCGGGCTCGGTGCAGGTCGAGCTGCACGAGAAGTGGGACGACGCCGCGATCGACGGCGAGGCCTGCTCGGCCTGGGCGGCGCGCAACCGTCGCTGACGTCGCGCCGCTTCAGCGCCTCGCGGGGGGCGCCAGGCGCGATGCGAAGATGTCGGGATCGGAGTAGATCTGGATCAGGTTGCCGGTGCGCGACAGGTGCTGCGCGATCGCGACCGTCAGGTACACGGCCTTCGACCCCACCAGCACGTGCACGCGCGTCAGCGCGTCGCGGTTGAGCGAGAAGAAGCGCGTCCAGTCGTCGCTGACGCTCACCGCCGCGCCGAAGGCTTCGCGCGCGTCGACGAACAGCTCGAGCGGCCGCTCGCGCGTCAGCGCGGTCGCGATCTCGTCGAGCGTCGCGGTGCCGAACTGCCCGGTGTCGTAGCCGGAGATGGTGACGTGCAGCACGCCCGGCTTCGGTCGGCGGTAGACGAACGTGCAGTCCGCCGCCGACAGGCGCACCGCGCCGTCGGCGAGCAGCTCACGCGTGACGTCGCTCGAGCTCATGCCGAGCGCGGCAGGGTAGCCGACGTCAGCGCGGCTGCCACATCGGCAGCCACCGCCGGATGACGGCCGTCACCGTGCCGTCCGCCTTCCAGCCTGCGAGCATGTCGTCGACCTGGGAGCGCAGCTCGGTGTCCTGCGGCCGGAAGCCCCAGCCGAGCTGCTCGCTGGTGAGGAACGGCCGGATGAGCGGGACGAGCTGACCCTCGTGCTCGGATGCGAACCAGGCGACGATCGGCGCGTCGCTGACGAACGCATCGACGCGTCCGGGCACCAGGTCGGCGACCGCATCGCTGTTGCTCAGGTAGGGGAAGATCTGCCCCGTCCGATAGTTCTCGCGGACGTAGGTCTCGGCCGTGGTGCCGCGCGTGACGCCGATGCGCAGCGAGCTCGTCATCACCGACTGCGGCGTCGGATAGCTGTCCGCGAGTCCGGCGCGCAGCAGCACCGACATGCCGGAGTCCATGTAGGGCTGGCTGAACGCGACGCGCAGCGTGCGCAGCCGCGTGATCGTCATGCCGGACATGATGATGTCGATCTGCCCGTCGGTCAGCGCCGGGATGAGCTCGTTCCAGGACAGCGCCACCACGCGCAGCGGACGGCGCAGCGTCGCGGCGATCTTCATCGCGAAGTCGACCTCGATGCCGGCCATCTGCGTGCCCTGCTGCATCGCGAACGGCGGCGTGTCGAGCGTCACGCCGACGCGCAGCTCGGGTGCGGTGGGCGTGCGCGGCGGCGCGCTCGGCCGCTGCGCCGGCGTCGAGCACGCCGTTGCGGCCAGGCTCAGGACCAGCGCCGACAGCGCGAAGCGCAGCCGCGCGCGATGCGAAGCGAGCATTCCTCCTCCTTGGATCTTCGTCCCCGTGCGGTGCTCGCCCGGCAGCGGGGCTGCCGGGCCGCGCTCCTCCGCTGGACCTCGCAATGCGCTCATGGCGGCGGTTGCGCGGTTGCGGCAGCTACTGCTGCGCGCCCTTCTGGTAGCCGGCCGAGTAGCCCTTCTGGTATTGCGCCTGCTGCGACTTCTCGTACGAGTCGTAGAGGTAGCCGCCGAGCAGCCCGGCGCCCGCGCCGGCCGCCGCACCGAGGCCCGCGTTACCCGCCATCGCTCCGATCACCGCGCCGCCGGCCGCGCCGATCGCGCCGCCGGAGAGCGTGCGCTGCTGCGTCGTGGTCATGCCGGAGCAGCCGGCCACGGCGACGAGAAGCAGCAGAACGAGGCTGCCGAAAAGCCCTTTCATCGTCCCCTCCGTGCTCACTTTGCCGCCGGCGCGCCCTGCGTGCAGGGATAGGTCTCGACCAGGAACTTGACCAGCGCCTCGACCGGCTTCTCGTTGGCGTACTCGGGGTGCGCCTTGGCCCAGACGATGAACCGGTCGATCGCCTGGCTACGCGTCGGCGTCGGCTGCGGCAGGCAGACGATCGGCCTCGCCTTCGGTCCGGAGTGCAGCGCCGCGTGGTACTGGTAGGCGCCGACCAGGTAGCCCTGACAGAAGCCCATCGCGGGGCCGTACATCGGATCGCTCTCGGGCGTCGTGCAGACGTCGATCACGTCCTGCGTGTTGGCGATGATGAAGTCCTCCGTCGTGACGGCGAGAGCGGCGCCGCCCCACAGCCACGCGCTCGCCGCGACGAGCAGCGACAGCCTCCGCATCCGACACCTCCTTGCCATCGTCGAGTGTCCTAACGTCCACCAAACGCGGGACAAATCAAGGTGAGGCCGCCGCGACCGGCTCGACCGGACCGACCCACGCGTCGTCCGGCAGCTGCCAGCCGCCGCCGAGCGCACGGTACAGGTCGACGACGACGACGAGCTGATCGCGCTGCGTGCGCGCGAGGTCGTTCTGCGCCGGGAACAGCAGCTGCTGCGCCTCGAGCACCTCGTAGTAGTTGGCGAGGCCCTGGTTGTAGCGCAGCAGCGACAGGCGGACCGACTCCTCGTAGGCACGCACCGTCTCCTCCTGCGCCTTGCGCACCTCCGCGAGCTTCTCCTGCAGGACGAGCGTGCTCGACACCTCGGCGAACGCGGTGATGAGCGTCTGCTCCCACTGCAGCTTCGCCTGCTCCCACGCGGCGACCTGCGCGTAGTACTGCTCGAGCAGCTGGCCGCCGGTGAAGATCGGCCCCGAGATCGAGCCGACGATGTTCCAGATGTTGGCCGATCCCTTGACGACGTCCTCGAGCTCGGTGCTCTGGCCGCCGTAGAGGCTCGTGAGGCCGATGCGAGGGAAGAAGTTCGCCACCGCGACGCCGACCTGCGCGTTCGCGCTGCGGATCACCTCCTCGGCTTGACGCACGTCGGGCCGGCGCTCGAGCAGCTCCGCCGGCAGGCCGGGTGGCGTGTCGGGCGGCGTCTCCTGCTGGACGAGCGTCACCCCGCGCGGGATCGGCCCCGGGTTGCGGCCGAGCAGCACGTTGATCTCGTTCTCCTTGGCGACGATCTGCGCCTCGAGGCTCGGGATGCTGGCCTCGGTCTCGTAGAGCGCTGCGGCCGCGCGCTCGGTCTGCAGCTTCGAGCCGACGCCTCCCTGGTAGCGCCGCGTGAACAGCTCGAAGGTCTCGCGGAAGGACTCGGTCGTCTCGCGCGCGATCTCGAGCTCGCGGTCGAGCTCGAGCAGCTCGAAGTACGCCTGCGCGACGCCGGAGACCAGCGTCAGCATCACGCCGCGGCGGAACTCCTCGGTTGCGAGCAGCTCCGCCTGCGCCGCCTCGGTGGCGCGCCGGATGCGGCCCCAGACGTCGATCTCCCAGGCGAGGTCGAAGGCGCCGAGGAAGGAGTTGAAGGTCGCGTTCGGCTGGCCGGGGAAGACCAGCGCGCGCTGCCGCGCCGCCGCTCCCTGGTAGCCGACCTGCGGGAACAGCGGCGCGCGCGCGACGCCGACCAGCGCCGCGAACTGCTCGACGCGCGCGATCGCCGTGCGCAGGTCGTAGTTGCTCTGCACGGCCTCGGTGACCAGGCGCTGCAGCACGGGGTCGGAGAACACCTCCCACCACGGCAGGTCGGCGAGCGAGGCGGCCTCGGGCTCCTCGATCTGGCCGTAGAAGGCGGGTGGTGCCTGCGGATCGGGGCGCACGTAGTTCGGACCCACCGGACAGCCGGCGAGGAGCAGGGCGAGAAGCCCGAGGGCGATGCGGCGGCGTGATTGCTGCGGCCGCGCGGGGCGCGGCCTCACTCGTGACCTCCGGCGGCGGTCACGCGCGGCGGCTCGGCCGGCGGCGCGCTCGGCGTGGGCTGCTCGCCGCCCGCCAGGCGCTCGACCACATAGTACGAGAGCGGGATGATGAAGATCGCGATCAGCGACGCGGCGAGCATGCCGCTCATCACGGCCGTGCCCATGATCCTGCGCGACACCGCGCCGGCGCCGCTCGCCGTGACGAGCGGCACCACGCCCAGGATGAAGGCGAACGCGGTCATCAGGATCGGCCGCAGGCGGAGCCGCGCGCCGGTGAGGGCCGCCTCGACGAGCGGCGTGCCCTTCTCGTACTCGGCCTTGGCGAACTCGACGATCAGGATCGCGTTCTTGGCCGTCAGCCCGATCAGCATGACGAGACCGATCTGCGCGTAGACGTTGTTCACCATCTCGCGCACGAACAGGCCGAGAAAGGCGCCGAACACGGCGATCGGGATGCCGAGCAGCACGCTGAAGGGCAGCGACCAGCTCTCGTACTGGGCAGCGAGGATGAGGAACACCATCAGCAGCGAGAAGCCGAAGATCACCGCGGGCGACACGCCCTGCGCCGCGACCTGCTCCTGGAACGACATGCCCATGTAGTCGTAGCCCATGCCGCTCGGCATGGTCTCGGCGAACACCTCCTCGAGCGCCTTCATGCCCTGGCCGGAGCTGTAGCCCGGCTTGAGCGACGCGTTGATCTGCGCCGCGCGGTGCTCGTTGAAGCGGATGGTGAACTCCGGCCCGTAGATCGTCTTGGTGTCGACCACCGCGTCGAGCGGCACCATGTCGCCCTTGTCGTTGCGGACGTAGAACTGGCCCATCTGGCGCGTGTCGGTCCGGTACGCGCCCTCGGCCTGGACGTAGACCTGCCAGACGCGGCCGAAGCGGTTGAAGTAGTTGATGAAGACGCCGCCCATGAACGCCTGCAGCGTCTTGTAGACGTCGGCCAGCTGGACGCCCTGCTTCAGCACCTTCTCGCGGTCGACGTCGGCGAAGATCTGCGGGACGTCGGGCACGAAGGTCGTGAACACCGACGCGAACTCGGGGCGCTGCATCGTGGCCGCGATGAACTTCTTCGTGTTGCTGGCGAGGAACTGGACGTCCTGCCCGGAGCGGTCCTCGAGCACAAACGTGACGCCGCCCGAGGTGCCGACGCCCGGGATCGCGGGCGGCGGGAAGGCGAAGGCGAGCGCCTCGGGCAGCTCGCGCAGGCGCGCGTTCAGCCGCTGCATGATGACGTCGGCGGTGAGGCCGTGCGGGTCGCGCTCGCCCCACGGCTCGAGCGTCACGAAGTAAAACCCGGCATAGGTCATGTTCGTCCCGGAGAGCAGGCTGAAGCCGACGACCGTGTTGTACGTCTCGACGCCGGGTGTGTCGGCGAGGATCGCCTCGATCTGCTTGCACACCTCGTCCGTGCGCTGCAGCGACGCCGCCGGCGGCAGCTGCACGTTCATGTAGAAGTAGCCCTGGTCCTCGTCCGGCACGAAGCCGGTCGGCAGCCGCGAGCCGAGCCACACCGCGACCACCGCGATGCCGGCGAGCAGCAGCAGGCCGAGTGACGGGTGCCTGATCAGGTGGTGGCACCAGTCGACGTAGCCCTCGGTCGCGCGGCCGAACCACTTGTTGAACCAGCGGAAGAAGGCGCCGAGCGGGCCGCGGGCCTCCTTCTTCGGCCTGAGGATCAGGGCGGCCAGCGCCGGGCTGAGCGTCAGCGCGTTGAACGCGGAGAACACCACGGAGACCGCGATCGTCACCGCGAACTGCTGGTAGAGGCGCCCGGTGATGCCGGGGATGAAGGCGGTCGGGACGAACACCGCGACCAGGATGAGCGCGATCGCGATGACCGGCGCCGACACCTCGCTCATCGCCTTGAGCGTCGCGTCGCGCGGCGACATGCCGTGCTCGATGTTGTGCTCGACGGCCTCGACGACGACGATCGCGTCGTCGACCACGATGCCGATCGCGAGCACGAGCCCGAACAGCGACAGCGTGTTGATCGAGAAGCCGAGCAGCGGGAACAGCGCGAACGTCCCGACCAGCGAGACCGGCACCGCGAGCAGCGGGATCAGCGTGGCGCGGAAGCCCTGCAGGAAGACGAACACCACGATGATGACCAGCACGATCGCCTCGAAGAGCGTGTGCACGATCTCGTTGATGCCCTCCGACACCGCTTCCGTGGTGTCGAGGGAGACGACGTAGTCGAGGTCGTCGGGGAAGCTCTTCTTCGCGTTCTCCATGAGCTGGCGCGCGGCCTGCATGGTCTGGATCGCGTTCGAGCCTGCGAGCTGGTAGATCGCGACGATCGCGGACGGCTTGCCGTTGAGCCGGCCCTTCATGTTGTAGAGCTGCGCGCCGAGCTCGACGCGCGCGACGTCGCGCACCCGGATCATCGAGCCGTCGGGGTTCGCGCGCACCACGACGCTCTCGAACTGCTCCGCGGACTGGAGGCGTCCCTGCGCGCGGACCGAGTAGGTGAACTCCTGCCCCGGCGGCACCGGCTCGGCGCCGATCGAGCCCGCCGGGTTCACCGTGTTCTGCTGCTGGATCGCCTGCACGATCTCGGTGACGGTGACGCCGAGCTTGGCCAGCGTGTCGGGGTTCACCCACATGCGCATCGCGTACTGGCCGGCGCCGAAGATCTGCACCTGGCCGACGCCCGGCACGCGGGTCATCGGGTCGTTGATGTTGATGTAGGCGTAGTTGGTGAGGAAGAGCGCGTCGTAGGTGCCCTTCGGCGAGTACAGCGAGAACAGCGCCAGCGGCGCGGTCGTCGACTGCTTGATGGTGACGCCGTACTGCTGCACCTCCATCGGCAGCTGCGATTGCGCCTGGCCGTAGCGCATCTGCGCGAGGATCTGGTCGGTGTTGATGTCGGTGCCGACCTCGAAGTCGACGCGCAGGGTCATCGTGCCGTTGTTGGCGTTGATCGAGTACATGTAGATCGAGCCGGCGACGCCGCTCATCTGCTGCTCGATCGGGGTGGCGACCGATTGCTCGATCGTCAGCGCGTCGGCGCCGGTGTAGGTCGCCGACAGCTGCACCTCGGGGGGCGCGATCTCGGGGAACTGCGCGACCGGCAGCTGCACCATCGCGACGACGCCGACGATGGTCATCACGATCGCGATGACCATGGCCACGATGGGCCGGCGGACGAAGAATGCGGCCATGGATCAGCTCGCCGCGGCGCGGCCGGTGCTCCGCGCGGCGGCCGGCACGGTGCCCGGCTCGGCGCCCGGCGCCTCGCCTGCAGGTGCAGGCTTCGCGCTGACGATCACGCCGTCACGGACCTTCTGCAGCCCCTCGACGATGACCTGCTCGCCGGCCTCGAGGCCCTTGGTGATCACCCAGTCGCTGCCCGAGCGCGGCCCGGGCGTCACGTCGCGCACCGACGCCCTGTCGCCGGCCACGACGTACACCTGATAGGTGCCCTGCAGATCGAGCACGGCGCGCTGCGGCACCACGAGCGCGCCCTCGACGACCTGCGTCGCGGCGCGCGCCTTGGCGTAGCCGCCGGGCCGCAGGATGTTGTTCGGATTCGGAAACACCGTCTGGACGAGCAGCGTCCCGGTGCGCTCGTCGACCTGGCGATTGACGGCGTAGAAGCGGCCCTCGTGCGGGTACACGCTGCCGTTGGCGAGGACCAGCTCGAGCTTCGGCGCGTCGGAGTCGGGCTGCCCGGTCTGCGCCTCGTGGTTGATCCTCTGCGCGAAGCGCAGGTACTCCTGCTCGCTGATCGGGAACTGCACCTTGATCGGGTCGACGGTGGAGACCGTGGTGAGCACGGTCGTCGGGCCGACCAGGTCGCCGATCTGCGCCTGGTTGATGCCGGCGATGCCGCCGATCGGTGAGTTGACTTTGGTCCAGTCGAGGTTGAGGCGCGCCTGCTCCACGTTCGCCTGCGCCTGGAACACCGCGGCCTTGTTCGCCTCGTTCTGCTGGACCGCGTTGTCGAGCTCCTCCTGGCTGACGGCCCCCTGCGCTGCGAGCGGCGTGTAGCGCGCGACGTCGAGCTGCGTCTTCTTGTAGATCGCCTTCGCGCTCTCGAGCTGGCCGATCGCCTGGTCGAGCGCGGCCTGGAACTGGCGCGGGTCGATCTGGAAGAGCAGCTGTCCCTCCTTCACGACCGAGCCGTTCTGGTAGTTCTGCGTCAGCAGGTAGCCCTGCACCTTCGGGCGGATCTCGGCGTTGACGTAGCCCTCGAGCGTACCGACCCACTCCGAGTAGAGCGGCACGTCGCGCTGCGCGACGGGGGCGACCAGGACGTCGGGCGGCTGGGGCGGGGGCGGCTGCACCTCGCGGCACGCCGAGGCCACGAGCGCGAGCGCGACGATCGGCAGGACCGACCACGACGCGTGCGGACGCTCGAGAACGACCTTCCGGCTGTTGCTCATTCGTTCCACTCCCTGTCCCCGCCGCCGGCTGCGAGCCGGGAGCATGGCCGGCACCGGCCGCGCAGGATCATCGGCCCGTCTTTTCGCGCGAAAAGACTACCGGCGCAAAGCCTAAATGCTCGGATGGTCAATCGATCTCCTGAATGGCGGGCGCGTCCCCCATGTCGTGCTGCACGCTATCGACGACGTCCGCGAGCGGGACGTAGCGACCGATCCGGCCGGTACGCTCGCGGAGCCCGTCGGCCTGCAGCAGGTCGCGCACCTCCGAGGACACCGCCGCGAGCTTGAGCGCGATGCCGCGTCGCGCGAGGTCGTCGCCGAGCTTCGCGAGGACGCGCGCGCCGACGAGGTCGACGTGCGGCGAGGACGAGAGGTCCCACACGACGGCGCGGACGGCGGGCTCGGTGCGCAGCCGGTCGTGCACGGCGCGCACGACGTTGTCGACGTTGAAGTACAGCAGCGACGACTCGACCCGCAGGGCGAGCACGCCGGGGATGCGCTCGCCCTCCGGGTGGAGTCCTTCGTCGGCGAAGCGGCGCGTGCCGGAGACGCGCCGCAGCACGGACACGTGCGGCGACGCCGCACGCCGGAGCAGCATCAGGATCGACGCCAGCGCCGCGAGCAGGACGCCCTTCAGGATGCCGAAGGCGAGGACGCCCGCAAAGGCGAGCAGCGCCACGTAGAGCTCGGTCGGGCTGACGCGCGCGAGCCGCGCGATCCCGCGGACGTCGATCAGGCCGGCCACGGCGAGCAGGACGATCGCGGCGAGGACCGTACGGGGCAGCTGCTGCACGAGGCCGGTGAGGAAGAGAAGGCAGAGGCCGAGGGCGAGCGAGGCGAAGACCAGCGCGAGCGGGCTCTTCGCGCCGGCGCTCTCGTTCACCGCGGACTGCGACAGGCCGCCCGCGACGGGATAGCCGCCGCCGAGCGCCGCCAGCAGGTTCGCGCTGCCGAGCCCGAGCAGCTCCTGGCGCGTGTCGAGCGCATCACCCTGCTTGTCGGCGAGCGCACGCGCGGCCGACACGCCCTCGATGTAGGCGAGCAGCAGGCAGCCCAGCGCGAGCGGCAGGAGGCCGTCGACGTCGCGCAGCCGGATCGACGGCAGGGAGAACGTCGGCAGCCCGCTCGGCACCCTCCCCACCACCGCGAGGCCGGCGTCGCCGAGCGGCGTGAAGGACATCGCGGCGAGCGCGAGCGCCACCACCGCCAGCGCCACCGGGCGTCCCGGCAGCAGGGCTCCGCCGAGCACCAGCAGCGCCACGGCGGCGAGGCCGACGGCGGTCGTGGCGGGGCTCAGACCGTCGAGCTGTCCCGCGACGACGCTCAGGCGCTGGAAGAAGCAGTCGCCGCCGCCCGGCACGCCGAGGAACGCGGCGAGCTGCGTCGAGGCGATGCTGAGCGCCGCTCCCGCCTTGAAGCCGAGCAGATTGGTCTCGCTGATGAAGCTGGTCAGCGTGCTGAGCCGCAGGCTCCAGGCGACGACGCACAGCGTGGCGACCACGAAGCCGGCGAGGATCGCGACCTGCCCGTAGCGCACGGCGTCGCCGCCGGCGATCTGCGCGACCGTACCACCGACCATCAGCGAGATCGCCGACGTCGGGCCGACGGCGAGGTGGCGCGATGAACCGAACAGCGCGTAGCCGATCCCGCCGAGCAGGTAGCCGTAGATGCCGACCACGGGCGGCAGGCCCGCGAGCCCGGCGTAGGCGAGCGAGACCGGGATCGCGTAGGCCGCGAGCGTGATGCCCGCGACCAGGTCGCGGCCGAGCCAGCGCGCCTCGTACGCCGGCAGCCATCGCGCGGGTGGGAAGAACTGCCACCGGCCGGCTGCGGGCGCGGCCGCTGCAGGGGGCTCGCTGCTCGAGGCGTCCTTCATCCTGGCGGGATGCGCGCTCACTTCTTCGCGAGGAGCATCTTCTTCGCGGCGGCGAGCTCGCCCAGGCGCTCCTTGCCCACCTCGGGGTAGGCGAGGCCGAGGCCGGCGAGGGTGTCGATGACGGCGGCGGCGACGACGACGCGCGTGAACCACTTGTTGTCCGCGGGCACGACGTACCAGGGCGCGACCTTGCTCGCCGTCTCTTGGATCGTGTCCTCGTAGGCCGCCATGTAGGCGCCCCAGAACTCGCGCTCCGCGGCGTCGTTGGCGGAGAACTTCCAGTGCTTCTCGGGGTCGTCGAGGCGCTCGAGGAAGCGCTTCTTCTGCTCGGCCTTGGAGACGTGCAGAAAGAACTTGCACACCACGACGCCGTTGCGCGCGAGGTACTCCTCGAACTGACGGATGTCCGCGAGGCGGTCCCGCCATATCGACTTGCCGACCAGCGCCTCGGGCAGCTTCTGCTTCGCGAGCAGCTCCGGGTGGACGCGCACCGCGAGCGTCTCCTCGTAGTAGCTGCGGTTGAAGATGCCGATGCGGCCACGCTCGGGCAGCGCCTTCATGCAGCGCCAGAGGTAGTCGTGGTCGAGGTCCTCGCTGCTCGGTGCCTTGAAGGAGTAGACCTGGCAGCCCTGCGGGTTGACCCCCGACATGACGTGCTTGATCGCGCCGTCCTTGCCGGCGGCGTCCATGGCCTGGAAGACGAGCAGCACGGCCCAGCGGTCCTGGGCGTAGAGCATGTCCTGCAGCTCGGCGAGCCCCTCGACGCCGATCGCGAGCGCCTCCTTGGCGCGCGGCTTGTCCTCGGACGTGAAGCGCAGCGTGTCGCCGGGATCGACGTCCGCGAGCCGGAAGCGCCGGCCGTTGGTGACGCGGAAGGGCTTGGATACTTCTCGGGCGCGAGCGATCACGACGTCGAGCTGCATGCGGTCTCCCGATGGTTGCCGGATCAGAGCCAGCGCGCGACGTGACGCGCACGCCGGATGACGGCGAAGCGCACGATGACGCTCTGCCGCTGGTCGGCGAGGCCGATGCTGAGCAGATCGGTGAGGCCGCCGTAGCGAACGTCACCGCCGATCAGCGCCCGAAGCTGGCCGTTGCGCAGCACCTGGTAGCCGTCGAAGTGCGTCCACTGCTGGCGCTGTCCAAAGCCGCGGTCGCGGCCGAAGCGCATGTAGAGGTCGTGCGGGATCAGACCACGCGGAACTCGCGCGGATCGAGCTGCAGCTCTTGCTCGACGACGTCCGCCCCGTGCACCAGCAGCGCATCGTCGATCTGGACCCGCGCCAGGCCACGGCGGCCGGGCAGGCCGAGCGCGCGGATGAGCGGAGCGTCGCTCGGGGCCTCGGCGTCCTCGGCGAAGTCCTCGATCAGCGCGGACTCGGCTGCGAAGCGCGGGAAGTAGCGGGCGCCGCCGGAGTTGACGAAGGGGTTGCGCAGGAACTGCCCGACCAGGACCTTGACCGCGTCCGAGACGTCGGGCGGCAGGCCGGCCTCGTCGACCGCGGCCTCCGCGCGCATCGTGCCCTCGGTCTCCGTGCGTGCGGCGTCGAAGTCCGGCGACCAGATGCGCGCGGCGACGTACGTGTGCAGCGGCGCCGCCTGGGGAAGCGGCTCCGTGCGGGCCGCCGCGAGGCCGAGCGCGCGCGCTCGCTCGACGACGTCTCCCGCGAACGGCGCCGCGAGGTCGACGGGGCAGCGGTATGCCGCCGGGCCCTCGTCGGGCTCCTGGCCCTTCTTCGTCTCCGCGGCAGGCGCGGTCTTCTCGAGCTCGAGGATCTCCTGCGCATGGCGCCGCAGCTGGGCGAGGTCGCCGCGCTGCGCCGCCTGCGCGGCGAGCTGCTGTAGCTCTGCGATCGAGCGCGTCTTCGCGGGCCCGGCCTCCTCGCGCTTCGACTCGATCGCGAGGCCCGCGAAGTATGCCTGGCGGGAGCGATAGAACGGGGCGAGCGGCTCGTCGTCGCGGGCGATGGTCTTCAGCCCCGCGACGACGTGATCCCGCACGGCGGCGAGGTCGTGCTCGACGCTCGGCAGGAAGTCGAAGCCGGGGGAGAACGGGTCGAGCGCCACGCCGACCGCGTCATAGACCTGCGCGCCGAGGTCGCGCAGCGGCGCGCCCTCGACCGCGCGCCGGCGCAGCTGGTCGGCGCGCGCCGCCAGCTCCTCGACGCGCTTCCAGTCCTGCATCACCGTCGCCTGCTTGCACTGATTGACGGCGGCCTCGATGTCGCGCTGGATGCCTTTCAGCGCACCGTACTGGTTGCGCGGCAGCACGGCTCCCAGCAGCTCGCTCGCGCGTCGCAAGTAGAGGTCCCCGTACACCGTGTCGCCGGCGGCGAGGTCGACCAGCAGCTTCGCGCTCCTGACCGCTCTCGCTCCTTTGTCCGTTCCCGGCCGGTCCGCCATTGCAGTGCCTCCCGCTCGACGCGTTGCCCGCAACGAGATCGACGCGCGCTCATGGAAGAATCGTGCCACGCCGCTTGCACTTCCCCCGGCCGGGGGGCAGCGTGTGGGCCCGCATGTCCGACCGAGGCCCGCTCGACGTCGTCCCGCTGTGGCTGCTGTTCCTCGTCACGATCATGTTCGTGCTGCTGACGATCGAGGTCGGCTTTCGGATCGGGCGCCGGCGGGCCAGGGGGACGGACCCGGAGAAGGAGTCGCCGGTGGGCGCGATGGTCGGCGCGTCACTCGGGCTGCTCGCGTTCCTGCTCGCCTTCACGTTCGGCTTCGCGGCGTCGCGCTTCGAGGCGCGGCGCACGGTCCTGATCGAGGAGGTGAACGCGATCGGCACGGCCTATCTGCGCACCTCGATGATCCCCGAGCCGGCCCGCGGCGACGCCCGCCGCCTGTTCCGTGAGTACGTCGACGTCCGGCTCCACGCGCCGCGCTCCGGGCAGAGCGATGCGGCGATCCGCCGCTCGCTCGAGATCCAGGGCGAGCTCTGGCGAGGAGCGGCGGCGCTCGGCGAGGCGAGCCCGCAGTCAATCGTCCTCGGGCTCTACGTGCAGTCGCTGAACGAGGTGATCGACCTGCACACCAAGCGCGTCACGGAAGCGCTACGGGTCCGCGTCCCGGCCGTGATCTGGCTCGTGCTGTACTCGGTCACGGCGCTGGCGATGGCCGAGCTCGGCTACCAGACCGGGCTCTCCGGCCGCCGCCGGCCGCTCTCGATCCCGGCTCTGGCGCTCGCCTTCGCGGCGGTGATGCTGCTGATCGCCGACCTCGACAGGCCGCAGGCCGGCATGGTGCGCGTCAGCCAGCAGGCGATGTCGGAGCTGCGCCAGTCGATGGCGGAGTGAGCTGCGTGCGCTCGTGACGCCCCGGCGACGCAGCCTCGCAAGCCGCTATCTGCGGCGGCGCTACACGGTTCTCTTCTTTTCGCTGCTCTTGACGCTGGGCGCGGCGCCGCTGCTGGAGGCGCTCGAGATGAGGGGCGGCGTGCTGAAGCTGTTCCTGATCCTCAACCTGGCCGCCGCGGCTGCCGGCGGCGGCGCCCGCGCGCGCCGCGTGCTCGCGGTGCTGGTGGTCGCGGTCGTCGCGC
>JBFMAS010000792.1:0-7493 GCA_040755575.1 Thermodesulfobacteriota bacterium | reverse complement strand
GTGCTCGTGGAGCACGGCACGCTGCTCTTCCCGGCGCCGGGCTTCGGCGTCGCGCGCTTCTCCTCGCTGCGCGAGGACCGGCAGGTCGCGTATCTCGAGTCCTGGCAGAAGAGCCGCCTGCTGCAGCGCCGCCTCGTGTTCGTCAGCCTGCGCGCGATCCTCACCATGGGCTACTTCGCGGACCCCGCGGTGCTCCGCGCGCTCGGGCTCGCGCCGCGCGCGCTCACCACCCCGGTGATCGAGGCGGACCTGCTGTGGCCGCGCATCGGCGCCTCGCCGGAGTCGATCGCGCTCCGGCGCGAGGACGTGACGGCGGGCCCGGACGGGCTGTCGCTCGGCGTCGAAGGGCCGCTCCACCCCGGCTACGAGGCACGCGGATGAGCGGCGAGGTCCGGGTCTTCGCGCAGTACGACTGCGACTTCCACGAGAGCTGCGACGTGCTCGTCGTCGGCTCGGGTCCCGCCGGCGCGGTGGTCGCCTACGAGGCCGCGCGTGCCGGCAAGGACGTCGTGCTGCTCGAGGAGGGGCCGCCCTTCACACCGGACGACTTCGTCCTCGACGGCTCCCTGTCGCTCGCGCGCACGATGCGCGAAGGCGGGCTGCGCTCGACGCGCGGCGGCTTCTACATGCCGACCATGCAGGCGATCGCGCTCGGCGGCGGCTCGCTGGTCAACTCCGCGATCTGCGTGCGCTCGCCCGACTTCACGCTCGATGCGTGGTGCGAGGAGTTCGCGCTCCGGCGCACCACGCGCGCCGACCTCGACCCACACTACCAGGCGGTCGAGGACTTCCTCGGCATCGCGCCGACGCCCGACGACGTGCAGGGTCCGCGCAATCTGCTGTTTCGCGACGGCTGCAAGGCGCTCGGCTTCTCCAGCGAGCCTATCGCGCGCAACGTGCGCGGCTGCCGCGGCAGCGGCGAGTGCTTCACGGGCTGTCGGTCACGCGCCAAGCAGTCGGTCGACATCTCCTACGTCCCGGCGGCGGTACGCCACGGTGCGCGCGTGCTCACCTCGGTCCAGGTGCAGAGCGTGCTGTCGTCGGGACGGCGCGCGACCGGCGTCGCGGGCCAGGTCGTGCGGCCGTTCACGGGCGAGGCGTCGCACCGCTTTCGTGTCGACGCCAAGGTCGTGGTGCTCGCGGCCGGCTGCATGGCGACGCCGGTTCTGCTGCACAAGAGCGGCGGCCTTGCCAACTCGTCGGGAGCGGTCGGCGAGCACCTGCAGTTCCATCCGGGCGTCGCGCTGATGGGCGTCTTCGCCGAGCGGACCCACCCGCAGTTCGGCGCGACGCAGGGCTACCAGTCGCTGCACTTCCTGCGTCGCGGCTTCAAGCTCGAGACGCTCTGGGCGCCGCCCGGCGTGCTCGCCGTGCGGCTGCCCGGCTTCGGCTTCGACCTGAAGGCGAACCTCGCCCGCTTCCCCTACGCCGCCATCTGGGACGCGATCGCGTCCTGCAACCGTTCCTTCGGGCGCGTACGGCCGCAGCGTGGCACGCTCGATCCGGTGCTCACGTACCGGCTGCATCCCGAGGACGTGAAGATCCTCGGCGAGGCGATGTGGGTGCTCGCGCAGATCTTCTTCGCCGCCGGCGCGACGAGCGTCTTGCCGGGCGTGCACCGTCTGCCGGACGAGATGCGCTCGCTGCGCGAAGCGGAGGCGCTCAGGACGCACGATCTGCGCGCGAGCGACCTCACCTGCGGCGGCAACCACGTCTTCAGCACGACGCGCATGCACGGCGACCCGAGGCGCGGCGTCGTCGGCGAGGACGGCCGCTGCCACGACATGGACAACCTCTACGTCGCCGACACCGGCATCCTGCCGCGCAGCCCGTCGGTGAACCCGATGCTGACGGTGATGGCGCTCGCGCACCGGATCGGCGGCGAGATCAGCGCGCGTCTGTGAGCACGGCGCGCGCCGCGTGCTGGCGCCGCCACGCCCACAGCGCTCGCAGCGCCCGCGTGCGCACGGCAGCGACGTCTCCCCCCGTGTCGACCCGGAGCGCGGGCTCGTCGTCGTGCAGCGGCTCGGCGCGGCCGCGCTGCGCGACGTAGACCTCCCAGCCCGCGTCCGACAGCGCGGGCTGGCCCGCGGCCGCCTCCGCCGGGCGCTCGCTGCGCCGCCGCAGACGCTCGCGGATCGTCGCCTCGTCCGCGACGCACTCGAGGAAGACGAGGGGACAGCGCAGGCGGCGGGCGAGCGTGCGCACCGGCTCGCGCTCCTCGCGACGGTGGAAGGTCGCGTCGAGGATGACGGCGCGACCGTGGCCGAGCGTCTCCTCGGCCTCGCCGGCGAGCGCGCGGTACGTCGCGCGCCGCATCTCGTCGCGGTAGAGCGCGGCACCGACGTCCGCCGCGGCGCGCGCGTGCGGATCGAGGCCGGCGCGCCGCTTGCGCACCTCGTCGCTCGATACGTGCCGGAAGCCGGTCGTGCGCGCCAGCGCGACGGCGAGCGTCGTCTTGCCCGAGCCGGAGAGCCCGGTGCAGCACACGATCGCGGGCCCGGCGGCGCCCCAGGCGAGGCGCGTCGCCAGCGCGAAGTGCACGCGGGCGCGCGCGGCCGCCTCGTCGCGCTCGCGGGGATCGACGTCGCTTGCACGTGCCTTCAGGCCGAGCACCATGCCGCGGATGCAGGCGCGGTGGCAGGCGTAGAACGGCAGCAGCACGCTCACGTCGGCGTCGCCGGTCGCGGCGACGTAGGCGGCGACGAAGGCCTGCGCGAGCGCGGGATGGCCGCGCGCCTCGAGGTCCATCGCGAGGAAGGCGACCTCCGACGCGACGTCGTTGGTGCGGAGCTCCGGCGAGAACTCGAGGCAGTCGAACGCGTGCAGGCCGGCCGGCACCTCCGGCGCCTCGTCGAGCGCCGGCAGCGCCGTATCGACGAGGCACAGGTTGCCCGCGTGCAGGTCGCCATGGCCGTCGCGCACGCGGCCCGCGGGACCGCGCGCGGCGAGCAGGCTCTCGTGCCGGTGCGCGAAGGTCGGACCGAAGTCCGCCAGCACCTCGTGGTCCGCGACGTCGAGCAGCGTGCCGGCCATCGGTGCCGCGTCGTCCATCACCTGGCGCCAGCGCGCGCTGGTGGCGGCGGCGTCGGCCACCTCGAGCCCGGCCGGGGCCGCGCTGTCCGGGCTCGCGTGAAACTCCGCGAGCGTGCGCGCGAAGCGCTCGAGCGTCGCGGGAGCAACCCGGCCCTCGGCCAGCGCGACGGGCAGCATGCCGCGCTCGGGCAGCGCGCGCATCCACACCAGCGGCTCGACCTCGGCTCCCGTGCCGTCGAGAGCGAGCGAGCCGTCGGGCTCGCGGGTGACCCGGCGCACGCCCAGGTAGACCGGCGCGCACAGGCGCCGGTTGAGGCGGACCTCCTCGTCGCAGAAGCGCCGACGCAGGTCGAGCGTCGAGAAGTCGGCGAACGAGTAGCGGACCGACTTCTTCAGCTTGTACGCGTACTCGCCCGCGATGAAGACGTGCGAGACGTGCGTCTGATGGTGGCGCACCGCGTCGGGCCGGTGCGGGTAGAACGACGGCTGCGAGAGGGCGCGGACGACCTCCGTCTGGTCGGACACGCCCGTTCGCTACTACTTGACCTGGATCGACTCCAGGTACTTGCCGATGTTCAACAGCTGCGCGTCGGCGGCGTCCTGGCCGTACATGCCCTCCTCGAGCGGGCGGCCGAGGATCTGTCCCCAGACCGGCATCTCGCGCGTGCCGTGCGCGGCGATCGGCTGGTCGCCCTTGACGACGTTGATGACCTCCATCATCGGGAACTTGCCGCCGTTCTCCTTGGCGAGCGTCGTCAGGTTGGTCGGCGGCTTGGTGAACAGCCGCGACGCGACGCCGTCCTGCCCCGTGCCGCTCGGGCCGTGACAGGTCGCGCAGTACTTCACGTACATCTCCTTGCCGACCTTGAGCTGCGGATCGTCGGCGGCGAGCGCGCCGGCCGCGGCGATCGACGTCGCGGCGATGGTACAGAGTCCGATCAGCATGCCTCGAAACTGACGCATGACGCTCCTCCCTCCGTCCGGTGAGTGCCGACAGCAAGCCCCTTGCGGGCGGCCGACCAGTACAACAACCCCGCGCGCTTTTCTAGGAAGGCCGCGGCGAGTCCGCGTGCCACGGCGGACGCCGGTTGAGCGCGGCGAACGTCCGCTCGATCGCCTGCCGGGTGCCCCAGTCGCTCCAGCCGGTCCGCTCCGCGCGCAGCACGACGAGCTCGTTCGGGACGTGGGCCAGGAAGTCGCTCGAGAGGTTCCACGCGGCGGTCGACGCGTAGAGCTCCTCGAGCGCGGCGCGATCCTCGCTCGCCGCACGCAGCGCCGCGAACTCGGCGGGCCGGACGGCCTCGATGAGCTGCAGCATCCGCGCGACGCGCAGCACCATGACGAGCGAGTTCCACAGGCCGCCGCGGCGGAGGATCCGGCGTGCGAGCGCGCGGTCCGGCTTCTCGCGGAACGTCGCCACCCGGAAGGCGGGCGTCGCGTCGTGCGTCGGCAAGCGCCTCGCCGGTACGACGTAGCCGTATCCCGGCGCGGCGTGATCCGGCTCGATGCCGAGCAGCGCGATCTTGTCCGGGAACTGGTCCACCACGCCGACCGCGCGTCGGACGCAGGCACGAAACGCGTCGTCGTCCGCAACGTAGTGGTCGCTCGGAAAAACCGCGACGCGTGCGCCCGGCCGACGGCGCTCGAGCTCGAGCAGGCTCCACAGGATGCCGGGGCCCGTGTCGCGGTTGCACGGCTGCACGAGCACGTTGCTCGGCGGCAGCGCCGCGAGCTGCTGCGTGGCGAGCGCCAGGTGGTCGCGGTTGACGATCACCAGCGTGCGCTCCGCCGGCACCACCGGCGCGATGCGAGCGAGCGTCGCCTCGAGCATCGAACGATCGCCCGTGATCCGGCAGTACTGCTTCGGGATCGGCTGCCCGGCGAGGAGCGTCGTCAGATCGCGCAGCCGCGTCCCGTCGCCGCCGGCGAGTACCAGGGCCCAGGTGTCCGCAGCGGCCGGCGCGTCGTTCATGTCGTCTCCGCGTTCGACGGTGGAGCAAGCCATGTGCCGGTCGCGCGCCACGCGGCGACCTGCATCGCGTTCTTCGGCATTCGGACCGATTGACTTGAGGAGCGGTGCGGCGGCATCGTCGAAGGCGACTGCTCGTCCCGCCAGGTCGTTCCCCGGGGCTCTGATGCAGAAGAAGGCGTTCTTCGAGTCGGTATCGCGCAGCCTGCAGTGCGATGCGCAGCGGGCGGAGGGCTTGACGCTCGCGGTCTTCCAGCAGCTCCGCGATCGCTTGACGCCGAAGGAGGCGGCCGACGTCGCGGCACAGCTCCCTGCCGGCTTGAAGCCGCTCTGGCAGGACAACGAGCGCCGCGACCGCCGCGTCGAGAAGGTGCATCGCGAGGAGTTCCTGGGCCGCATCCGCCGCTTCGCGGGCCTGCCCGACGACGCCGAGGCCGAGCGCAGCGTCAAGGTAGTTTTCGCGGCGCTGCAAGCCCTTCTCGGCAGCCCGACCGGCAAGGAGGGGGAGGCGTGGCACATCTTCAGCCAGCTGCCGAAGGATCTGAAGGAGCTCTGGCTGGAGGCGGGCGCCGAGCACGACGGAACGCAGCGGAGGTGAGAGCATGCGTGACGAAGCGACCTCGGAACGTCGGCGACTGGGCCGCGAGCTGCGGCAGGTGCTGCTCGCACGGCGCGCGGAGCTGATCGGCCACAAGCTGCGCGTCGAGCACGATCTGAGCGTGCTCGAGAGCGAGAGCGAGCCGGAGCTGGTCGAGCGCGGCCAGGACGAGACGATGGCCCGGCTGCTGCGCCGGCTCGACGACCAGGAGCGAGTCGAGATCGAGGCGATCGACCGCGCGCTCGGCAAGATCGCGGCCGATGCCTACGGCGTCTGCGAGGCGTGCCACGCGAGGATCGACGTGGCGCGCCTGCGTGCGATCCCGTGGGCCTCGACCTGCCTGTCGTGCGCGAGCACGAGCTCGCGCGCCGAGCGCACGCATCGCTTCGCGCAACGGCACGCTTGACGTAGCGCGCGAGCCGCGAGGTCGACCGGGCGCCCTTTGGCCCGGCGCGACGCCGATGATACCGTCGAGGTGCCGGCGGCGTCGGAGGGATCCCGCCGGGACTCGAAGGTGCGGACCCCGCTCCTCTCCCGAACGATGCGGCACCACGGCTCGCAGTTGAAGGACAAGCTGCGCACGAGCGTGCGCGCGCTGCTCGGCGTCGGCGAAGACGAATCGCTGCAGTCGTTCGTCGAGCAGCGCGGCTCGGCGCTGCGCCGGCGAGGTACGCATGCGCTGCGCAAGGTCGAGCAGGTCCTGCAGGGCCTCGGCATCGCGCCCGCGCCGGGAGCGCAGCGGGCGGGCGGCAACGGCGTCGCGAGCTCCGACGGCGGTCCGCTGACGGTCGTCCCGCGACCCGAGCAGACCAAGTTCGACCTCGGCCAGGGCGTCGACCGCACGCCGCCGCACGAGCACATCCCGTGGGGCTACGGGCAGGACCGCGTCACCGCGATGCCGGTCGACCCCGAGCGGCTCTACGTCTACTGGGAGGTGACCGACGACGCGATCGCGAGCGCGCGCGCGGGGCTCGGCGCCGGCGGCCCGGGCGCATGGCTCGACCTGCGGGTCTACGACGTCACCGGGCGGATCTTCGACGGCACCAACGCGCACGGCTACTTCGACCACCGCGTCGAGCGTCACGACCGGCAGTGGTTCTTCACCATCGACAGGCCTGGCTCGTCGGTGATCGTCGAGCTCGGCATGAAATCGCTCGAAGGCTACTTCGTCCGCATCGCGCGCTCGGGACGCGTCGACTTCGCGCGCACCAGCCCGGCGCCGGCGCGGGCCGTCGAGTGGATGACGGTGCGCGCCGTGACCGGCGACGTCGAGCCGTCGTGGCAAACGCCGCCGCCCGTGCTGCCGGCGGCGCGTGAGGCGGGCCGCGCTCCCGCGCACGCCGCGGGCCGGGAGGCCGGCAGAGCCGCGCCGGCCGTGAACGGCGAGAGCCGCGCACACGCGGAGCCGCGCGTGATCGAGCACGACCGCGGCGCCTGGGAGTGGAGCGAGGTGCTGCCCGAGGGCTTCCACGAGCTCGCGGGCAACGGGGCGTGGACGAGCGAGGTCGAGCGCACGAGCTGGGAGGCGGGGCCGTTCACGCACGCCGTGGCGGTGCCGGACCGCGTGGTGGTGGAGGAGCGTCCCGGGCACGTGCGGGTCGAGACGACGACGCGCGGCACGCGCGTCGTCTACGGGCCGTGGCAGGTGACGGTACGGGGCATCGGCGCGCGCGCCGAGCGCCGCGTGCTCGCACGCTGGGAGATCACGCGCGCCTGGTCGACGGGCGGCGGCGAGTCCCGGTCATCCGAGGTCTGGGAGCCGGTCGCGCCGGTCGCGCCGGGAGGATCCGAGCAGGCGCTGCGTCGAGGCGCGAGCGAGCGCCGCTTCGGGGCGGCGAGCGAGACCCGCTTCGCCGGCGGCTCGGAGGTGTTCCTGCTCGGTGCCAGCGA
>JBFMAS010000791.1:0-4182 GCA_040755575.1 Thermodesulfobacteriota bacterium | reverse complement strand
GTCCTCGCCGCGTGGTCCGGGCTCGGCTACTACTCGCGCGCACGCAGCCTGCACCGCGCCGCACGGCTGCTGGCCGCGCGCGGCGAGAGCTCCTTCCCGGCGGACGCCGAGGTCGCGCGAACCCTGCCGGGCGTCGGCCCGTACACGGTCGCCGCCGTGCTGTCGATCGCCTACGACCTGCCGCAGGCGGCGCTCGACGCCAACGTCGCGCGCGTGCTGTCGCGCCTCGCCTGCCTCCGGCGCCCGGACGCGCGTCAAGAGCCGCACCGCACGCTCGCGACCGAGCTGCTCGACCGCGCGCGCCCCGGCGACTGGAACCAGGCGCTGATGGAGCTCGGCGAGACGCTGTGCCGCCCACGCAGGCCGGCGTGCGCGCCGTGCCCGCTGCGGAGCGCGTGCGCCGCGCACGCGCGCGGCGTCGTCGACCGCCACCCGCCGCCGCGCAGCCGGCGCGCCGTCGAGCGCGTCCGCGTGGCGCTCACGCTGCTGCACGACGACGCGGGCCGCGTGCTGCTCGAGCGCGGCGTCTTTCCGTACCTGCCGCACCTCTGGCTGCCGCTCGCACGCATCGGCGAGGCGGCGCGCGGCTCGGGGAGGCGCGTCGGGGCGCTGCGGCACGCGATCCTGCACCGCCATCTCGAGGTGGAGGTGTACGCGCGGTGCGTGAGGCCGCGCGCGCTCGAGCAGGCGGCGGGCGTGGCGCCGCCGTGCGCGCCGAAGGCGCGCGGTCGCGAGCGGCGCGTGTTCACGCGGGCGGCGGTCGCACGCGTCGGGCGCTCGTCGCTGCTGACCAAGGCGCTGGCTCTCGCACGGTTGAACCCGGCCGCGCGATAGACGAGTGTCGAACGGCATGTCCCGGCAACACACCATCCGCGACCAGGCGGCCGTCGCCGGCATCGGCCAGACCAGGTTCGCGAAGGGTCTCGGCACGTCGGAGTACGAGATGGCGGTCGAGGCGATCTTCGCCGCCTGCGAGGACGCCGGCATCTCGCCGCGCGAGATCGACGGCCTCGTGCGCTACGACATGGAGCAGACCGACGAGGAGCAGCTCCTCGCCGTGCTCGGCAACCCGCTGCTGCGCTTCTTCGCCGGTACGGCGTGGGGCGGCGGCGGCTCCGCCTCGGTGCTGGTGGTGGCCGCGACGGCGATCGCGGCGGGGATGGCGGAGACGGTGCTCGTCTTCCGCTCGCGCGCGCGCGGCAAGCACTCGAGCTGGGGCAAGGACCCGAAGCAGGGCGGGCGCTACTGGGAGAAGCTCGCGACCTCGCTGCCGGGGCTGAACCAGTGGCACGTGCCGCAGGGCCTCGTCTCGGCGTTCCAGGAGATGGCGATGCTCAGCATGCGCCACCGCATCGACTTCGGCACGACCGACGAGCAGTACGCCGACGTCGCGATCGCGTTTCGCGAGCACGCGATGCGCAACCCGAACGCGGTGATGCGGGCGCCGATGACGCGCGAGGACCACCACGCGTCGCGCATGATCTCGGACCCGCTGCGGCTCTACGACTGCAACATCGAGACCGACGGCGCGGTCGCGATGATCGTCACCTCGGTCGAGCGCGCGCGCGACCTGCGCCAGCCGCCCGCGGTGATCCTGGCGGGCGCGATGGCGGCGGGCTCGCACCACATCCGCCTATCGACGCTGTTCGAGCGGCCATGGGACGAGGACTCGCCGGTGCGCGTCGCGCGCCAGCTCTACGACATGGCCGGCGTCAAGCCGTCCGAGGTCAAGGCGGCGATGTTCTACGACTTCTTCACCTCGCTGGTGATCATCGCGCTCGAGCAGTACGGGTTTGCGCCGCGCGGCGAGGGCGGGCCGTTCGTCGAGGACGGCGGCCTCTCCTGGCGCGGCGGGCGCCTGCCGTGCAACACCAACGGCGGCCAGCTCTCCGAGGCCTTCATCCACGGCTTCAACAACACGACCGAGGCGGTGCGGCAGATCCGCGGCACGTCGACGTCGCAGGTCGAGGGCTGCGACCTCGTGCTGGTCGCCGGCGGCAACACCGACCCGACCGGCGCCGTCATCCTGCGGAGGCTCTAGGGTGGCCCGCGACGCGCACCTCACGCACGACCTTCCGCTGCCGCAGCCGTCGCGGGACAACGCGCCGTTCCACGAGGCCGCGAAGCGCGGCGAGCTGCGCCTGCAGAGGTGTGGTGCCTGCGGGCGGTTCCGTCACTACCCGCGACCGGTCTGCCCGCACTGCCTGTCGCGCGACTACGCCTGGGAGCGCGCGAGCGGCCGCGGCACCGTCTACACCTGGACGATCGTCCGCGGCCCGACCCTGCCCGCGTTCCAGGACAAGCTGCCCTACAACGTGGTGGACGTGCTGCTCGACGAAGGCGTGCACTTCGTCAGCGAGGTGCTGGACTGCCCGCCCGAGGAGATCCGCGCCGGCATGCCGGTCGAGGCGACGTTCGTGCCGGTGACCGACGAGATCACGCTCGTCAAGTTCCGGCGCGCCGGCTGAGCCGCCGAGACGGGGCGCGCGCTCGATGAAGTCGCAGATCGCCTACCTGCACGGCTTCGTGTCGGGCCCCGGCAGCACCAAGGCGCAGTTCTTCCACGCGCGCCTCGCCGCGCTCGGCGTCGAGCTCGCGATCCCGGACCTCGCGCCCGACTTCGGCCGCATGACGATCGGCAGCGAGCTCGCCGTGGTCGAGGAGCTCCTCGACGCGGCGCCGCAGACGATCCTCCTCGGCTCGAGCCTCGGCGGCTACCTCGCGGCGCTCGCCGCCGAGCGTCACCCCGAGCGCGTTCCCGGGCTCGTCCTGCTCGCGCCCGCGTAATGCGCGTGCGGCTCGCCGGCGATCTTCTTGTCGCCCTTGCGAAAGCCGAGGTAGCGCATCAGGCGGTCGTAGAACGCCTCCGAACGCGCGAAGTCGCCGACCGAGATGTAGAGGTGGTCGAGCCCGATCACCTCGAGCGTGCGCCCGTCCGCCTCAGACGGCGGCATGGCACACGGCCTCGACGTTGTTGCCGTCGGGGTCGAGGACGAACGCCCCGTAGTAGGTCGGATGGTACTCGGCGCGCACGCCGGGCTTGCCGTTGTCGCGCCCACCCGCGGCGATCGCGGCGGCGTAGAACGCGTCGACCGCTCTCCGGTCGGCGCTCGTGATCGCGACGTGGATGGCGCTCGTCGAGGCGCCCAGCGACGGCCCGATCCAGAAGTCCGGCTTGCCGTCCGCGCCGAATCCGGCGGCGCCGTCGAACTCCATCATCAGCTCGTAGCCGAGCGGCGCGAGCGCGGCCTGGTAGAAGCGCTTGCTGCGCTCGAAGTCCGACACGCGTATCCCCACGTGATCGATCATTGCGCACCTCCCGTGCGTCGAGTGCGAGCGATCCAGCGCGACGATTCGCGATGCGCGCAGGCGAAGCAACCGCGTCGCGGCTCGGAGGCGGCCGTGCTCGCGGTGCCGTCGCACCGCGTCCGGAACCGCCGTCGCGCTACGGCACGGGACGGTTGAACCAGGCGGCGCCCGCCGCTAGCTCGTCGAAGCCAACATGGCACGCACGCTCGGCATCGACCTCGGCGGCACCAAGATCGAGGGCGTCGTCCTCGACGGCGACCTGTCGATCGTCGCGCGCAAGCGCATCCCGACCGAGCGCGAGCGCGGCTACGAGCACATCCTCGACCGCGTCGTCCTGCTGGTGCGCGACCTGCTGCCGATGGTGCCCGGCTGCGGCACGGTCGGGGTCGGCACGCCCGGTGCGCTGACGCACGCCGGCACGCTCAAGAACTCGAACACGACGTGCCTCAACGGCGCGCCGCTGCTCGCCGACCTCGAGGCCCGGCTCGGCCTGCCGGTGCGGCTCGAGAACGACGCCAACTGCTTCGCGCTCGCCGAGGCGCGCGCGGGGGCCGGGCGCCGGCACGACTTGGTGTTCGGCGTGATCCTCGGCACCGGCGTCGGGGGCGGCATCGTGCTGCACGGCGCGCTGTGGGCGGGACCGCAGCACATCGCCGGCGAGTGGGGCCATCACGCGATCGATCCGCAGGGCCCCGAGTGCTACTGCGGGCAGCGCGGCTGCGTCGAGACGCTGCTCTCGGGCCCGGCGCTCGAGCGCGCCTACCGTGACGCCGGCGGCCTCGCCGGCGCGACGGCGAGCGGGGTCGCGGCGCGCGCCGCAGCGGGCGACCAGGTCGCGGCGCGAGTCCTCGACGCCTACCTCGCGCACTTCGG
>JBFMAS010000790.1:0-7457 GCA_040755575.1 Thermodesulfobacteriota bacterium | reverse complement strand
TCAGTGGACGAGGCGCGGGTTGTCGTGGGCGAGCCCCTCTGCGTCGAGCGCCGCGGCCGCCGCCGGCTCGAGCTCGCGCACGAGGTCGCGGTCGACGAGCAGCACGTCCGCTCGCCGGAGCAGCGCGGCGAGCCGCGCCGCGTCGCCCGCGCGCGCCAGCGAGCCGAGGCGGACGCTGCGCTTCGAGCGGTTCAGGACGTGGAACGCCGGGCTGCCGCGCAGCGGGTCGCCGCGCTCGCGCTCGAGCTTGACGACGTCGCAGCCGAGCTCGGCGAGCAGCCAGCCGGCGTGCGGTCCGGCGATCGCCTCGCACAGCTCGACCACGCGCGCCCCGCGCAGCGGCCCGGCGGGCGGGGCGATCGATCCCGGCTCCGGCACGCGCCCTCGTAGCACGATCTCCGGGGTCGCTACAGATTACGCTCGGCGGACGATTCGCGCTAAGCTCGGACGGATGATCCGAATCGGGCCGGGGGTGGCGGCTGCGGTGGTGATGCTCGCGGCGGTGGCGGCTGCCGCGGCCGCGACGGCCGACGACGCCGTCCTCGAATTCGCACGCGACGGCAAGGTCGTGACGCGCCTCGACCGGGCGGCCCTGGAGAAGGGCTGCGGCGTGCGCACGATCGAGCTCGACGACCCGTACTACGGGCGCACGATGTCCTACGTCGCGTGTCCGCTCGCCCGCGTCATCGAGCTCGGCTTCGGCGAGGCCCCGGACGCGCTCGCGAGCGAGGACTTCCTGCTCCGCGCGCGCGACGGCTACGTCAAGCCGGCGACCGGCAGGCGCCTCGCCGAGCCGGGCGGCTTCCTCGCGCTCGGCGACGCGCGGCGCGAGCGGGAGGGCAAGCCCGGCTGGGACCCGATCGACCGCCGCCAGGTCGACCCGGGCCCGTTCTACGTCGTCTGGCAGGACCCCGCGCAGCACGACACCAACCTCTACCCGTGGCCCTACCAGCTCGCCCGCATCGAGATCGGCTCGATCGCGCAGGAGTACCCCGACATCGTGCCGCGCACCGCCGCCGCGGGCTCCGACGCCTGGAAGGGCTTCGCCGTCTTCAAGACCGAGTGCGTCGCCTGCCACGCGGTGAACGGCCAGGGCGGCAAGGTCGGTCCCGACCTCAACGTCCCGCAGAGCATCGTCGAGTACCGCCCGGTCGAGCAGATCAAGGCCTACGTGCGCGACCCCGAGACCTTCCGCCACACGAGCATGCCGGCGCATACGCACCTCACCCCCGCGCAGCTCGACCAGCTCGTCGCGTACTTCCGCGTCATGAGCACGCTCAAGCACGATCCGGGGCGGCTGCCGTGAGCGCGCACGTCATCGCGGGCCAGATGCTCCGCCGCGGCGAGGTGGCGCTCGACACCGTGCACGGGCCGTTCTGCGCGCACGTCTTCCAGAACGTCGCGACGGGGACGTACGCCTTCGCCGTCGCGCACGGCGAGGTCCGCGGCGACGAGCCGCTCCTCGCCCGCGTGCACTCGTCGTGCGTCACCAGCGAGACCTACGGCGGCTGCGACTGCGACTGCGTCGACCAGCTCGACCTCGCCCTGCAGCGGATCGCGGCCGCCGGCCGCGGCATCGTCTTCTACCTGATGCAGGAGGGACGCGGCGCCGGCTTCACCGCCAAGGCGCGCGACCGGATGATCGTGCAGGCGAGCCGCAACCGGCTCACAACCTTCGAGGCCTACGAGCGCATGGGCCTGATCCGCGACCACAGGCGCTACGACGAGGTGGCGCACGTGAGCCGCGCCCTCGGCATCCGCGCCCCGTGGCGGCTCCTGACGAACAACCCGGAGAAGGTGTCCGCGCTGCGCGGTCTCGACGTCGAGGTCGCCGGCACGGTGCCGCTGCGCAAGGAGGCGTCGCCGTACAACCTGCACTACCTGTCGGCGAAGTCGCGCTCCGGGCACGCGCTCGAGGATCCCGGCGAGGGCGCGTGCGCCGCGGACCTGCCCGAGGCGGTGCGCGACTTCGCGCCCTACGCGCTGCCCGACGAGCCCCGCTTCGTGCACCTCGCGACGTACCTCCTGCCGATCCGCCTGCGCGCCGCCGGCGACGCGCGCGCGGCGGCGACGCCGTGCTGGTTCCGCGTGCACGCGTACTTCGATCTGACGGGCGGCCGGGAGCACGTCGTCCTCGCCTGCGGCCCGCCCGACGCCGCGGCGCCGCTCGTCCACGTGCAGCGCGAGTCCTGGCTCGAGCGCTTCCCGCTCGCGAGCGGCGGCGTCGAGAAGCACGCCTGGCAGGCGGCGGTGCGGCGCATCGTCGAGCACGGCGCCGGCTACGCGGCATTCCTCCCGGTCGCGGGCTTCGACTGCGAGCTGCGCGAGCGCCCGGCGGACGCCGAGGCGGCGGTGGCGCTCCTCGCCCACCACGTTCGCGGGCGTGCGGTCCACCCGCTGCGTGCCCCGGACGACGACGCGGCGGACCGTGTCGCGGCGGCGCTCGCGCGCCGCGGCGTCGTGCTGCACGACCCCGTCGCGCTGCAGCCGGAGCGGACGGACGCGAAGCCCTTCGGCGGGCCGCGTCCGAGCTGAGCGGCGCATGAGCGACGCCGCCGAGAGCTGGCGCGACGCCCACCGCCTCCTCGAGGAGCGCGTCGCCGCGCTGCCCGGCGCGCTGCGCGAGGTGCTCGGCGCAGCACCGCCGCGGCTCGCCGCCGATCCCGCACGCGTGCGCCGGATCGTCGCGACGGGCGTCGGCAGCTCGGCCGCGCACGCCCGGCTGCTCGTCGCGCTGCTCGAGGAGTGCGGCATCGCGGCGCGCTTCCTCCCCGCGAGCGCGCTCGTCGCGCCGCCGCCCGCCGACGCGCGCGCCGACGCGCTGGTCGTGTTCTCGCAGGGGCTGTCGCCGAACGCGCGGCTCGCGCTGCGCGACGTCGAGCGCTGGGCGGCGGTCACGCTGGTCACGGCCGTGCCGGCGGCCGACGGCGAGCGGGCCGCACGCGGCGGCGAGCCGCCGTACGGGCCGCTCGCCGAGCGGCGCCGCGAGATCGCGCTGCTCGAGGAGCGCGGCGTGGCGGTCGTGCGCATGCCGGGCGCCGAGGAGTACGGCACGCTCGTGCGGCTCACCGGGCCGCTCGTCGGCTGCGCGACCACGATCCGGCTCGCGCAGGCGGCGTGCGCCGCGGCGGGACGGCCGGCCGCGGGTCTGCTGCCCGCCTCGCTCGACGCCGACGCCGTGTGCGCGCGCGTCGCGGCGGCCGGCGAGCGGCTCGCGCGCGAGCACGGCGACCTCGACGCGCGCGCGCTCGAGTCCTCCCTCGCGTTCCTCGCGAGCGGGACCTACGGCGAGCTGCTCGCCAACCTGCGCGCCAAGGTGGTCGAGGGGATGCTGCTGCCGGCGCCGCCGGTGTGGGACCTGCTCGAGTTCGCGCACGGCCCGTTCCAGCAGGCGTACGACCGGGGCGCGACTCTGCTCGCGCTCGCGCGCGACGACGCGCCGGGCGAGGCGGAGCTGCTCGCGCGCCTCGAGGGCATGCTGGTCGCCGGGCGGCACCGCCTGGTGCGGCTGCGCTCGTCGCTGCCCGGCGCGCTCGCCCTGCTCGAGCACGAGGCGCTGCTGAACGGCCTCGTCGTGCGCTACGTCGCCGAGCGCCGGATCGACCAGGCGCGCTGGCCGGGGCAGGGAGCGGACCGCGCGCTGTACGAGGTCGGCCGCGCCGGCGCGCGGGCGCCGCGGGAGGCCGCCGGGACAGCGATCCTCGACGCTGCGGCGCGCGCGGCGTCGCTCGATCGCCTCGCGTGGCCCGACGTCGCCGACCTCGTCGCGGCAGGCGGCCGCACCGCTCTCCTGCCGCTCGGCTCGACCGAGCAGCACGGGCCGCACCTGCCGCTCGCGACCGACACGCTGATCGCGGACGCCGTCGCCGAGCGGCTGTGCGCGCGCAGCGCCGGCGTGCTGCGCCTGCCGGCGCTCGCGCTCGGCTGCGCGCGCGAGCACGCGTCGTTCGCCGGCACGCTGTCGCTCGAGGAGGCGACGCTGGAGGCGGTGCTGCGCGACGTCGCGCGCTCGCTCGCCGCGCACGGCTTCGCGCGCCTGCTCGTCTTCACCGCGCACGGCGGCAACTACGGCGTGCTGCGCGCCGCGTCGGCACGCATCGCGTCCGAGGTCGCGCCGCTGCGCGTCGAGCCGTTCCTCGACGCGGCGCGCCTCGGGCAGGCGCTCCTCGCGGCGGGCGCGCGCTTCGGCGTCGCCGCCGACGCCGCTGGACAGCACGCCGGCGAGACCGAGACGTCGATCGTCGCCGCGCTCGCGCCGGCGCTCGTGCGCCGCGAGCGGCTCCGTCCGGGGCTGGTCGGCCTGCTGCCGCCGGCCGACGAGCTGTTCTACCCCGATCTGCGCCGGCACGCGCCCGACGGCACCGTCGGCGACCCGTGCGGCGCGTCGGCCGCGCGCGCCGACGCCTACCTCGACGCGTGGGTCGACGTGCTGGTGGACGCCTGGTCCCTCGACCAGAAGAAGCGGAAGTAGACGAACGGAACGAAGAACGCGTAGTAGAGCTGGTTCGGCACCACGCGCACGAGCCAGCCGAGGTCGAGGCCGAGCACGAGGATCATCACGTCGGCGATCGCCCACAGCGCGTAGTACACGGCGACGTAGCTCGTGACGGCTTGCAGGTAGGCGAGGCGCGGCCCGGAGGTCGCCTCGAGCCAGTCCGGCAGCAGGACCTGGCGGAGGAAGAGCGCGAAGAGGAAGAACGCGAGCTCGTAGACGACCCAGATGCTCTGCTCGGGCCAGGGGCCGGCGGCCGCCTGCAGCACGTTGTCGGCGACGACCGCGATCAGCGGCACCGGCAGCGTCCACAGCGCGGACTCCGCGGCGAGCTGCAGCGGGCGCAGCGCGGGGCGCGACAGGCGCTGCAGGAGCAGCAGGACGCGGAAGTCGCCGATCAGCACGAACGCGATCATCAGCGCCGTGCCGGCCCGGGTACCGGCGATGCCGAGCCAGCGCGCGAGCGGGCCGGTGGCGAACGAGTCGAGGATGGTCTCGACGGCGAACACCAGCGCGTAGGCGCGCACGAAGCGGCTGTCGGCGTGGCGCGAGACGTCGGCGGCGCGCCACCCGCGGCGCGTCAAGAAGAGATGGAGCAGGAAGGCGAGCGGGACGATCCACAGGAGATACGTCGCCTGCACGTCGCTCTTGTAGAAGTCGAGGAACACCCTGCGCGCGCCGCCCGCGTCACGGTTGCGCGCAGGCGGGGTGGCACGCTAGCCAGACCGCACCTGCGAGGAGATGCTCGATGAGCGACACGCCGTACGTGGTGCAGAAGGTCGAATGGTTCCAGTTCCGCTCCGCGGACGGCAAGGCCTTCTTCGTCATGGTCTCGAGTCTGCCGAACGGCTTCTTTACAGCGGTGCCGTGCGACCTGACAATGGCGCGGGCCGACCACTCGCTGATGGCGCTCGCGGCGACGCAGGACGAGGCGCTCGCGCAGCTGCAATCGACGCTCGCGGGCAAGAGCCGCGACGAGCTCTTCCCCGGCGGGTGAGCGCCGCGAGCGGGACCGCGCCGCGCCTGACGGCCCTGCTCGTCGCCGGCGTGCTGGCGGCGTGCGAGTCGGAGCGCGACCGTGCCGCGGTCGCGACGCCGGGCGACCCGAAGCGCGGCGAGGCGGTGTTCGCGCTCGCCGGCGGCTGCGGCTGCCACACGCCGGAGGAGGGACCGATCGGCGCGGGCGGCGTCGAGCTCGAGACGCCGTTCGGCACCTTCTACTCGAGCAACATCACGCCGGACCGCGAGCACGGCATCGGCGCCTGGAGCGACGCGGAGATCGCGCGCGCGATCCGCGCCGGCGAGCTCGATGACGGCAGCGTCGAGGCGCCCGTCATGCCGTACTTCGCCTACGCCGGCATGGCGGACGACGACCTGCGCGACCTGATCGCCTACCTGCGCACGCTGCCGCCGGCGGCACGAAGGAACCGCCCGCACGAGGTCGACCTGCCGCTGCCGCGTCTCGCGTTCCGCGCCTGGCGGCTGCTGTTCGCCGGCGGCGCCGACGCGCCCGAGCGCGCGCCTGCGGACGGCGTCGCGCGCGGCCGCTACCTGGTCGACCACGTCGGCATCTGCGGCGACTGCCACACGCCGCGCGACCGGTTCGGCGCCCCCGAAGGCGACATGTACCTCGCCGGCACGCGCTCCGGCCCGGACGGCGAGCTCGTGCCGAACCTCACCAGCGACCGCGAGACGGGCGTCGGCACCTGGGACGAGAGCGACCTCGTCAGCCTGCTGCAGCTCGGCATGAAGCCGGACTTCGACAACGTGCAGGGCTCGATGGCAGAACTGATCGACGGCATCGCCGGGGCGCCGGGCCTCGGCAAGGCGCCGGAGGACGACCTGAAGACGATCGCCGCCTACCTGAAGACCGTGCCTCCGATCCACCACGTGGTCGCGGAGGAGAAGGAGAAGGCGGAGGAGGCGAAGGAGGAATGATGCACGACGACCCGACCCCGACCCCGGCGCGCGCCGCGCGCCTGCGCACGTGCGTGCGCGCGCTCGCGACCGCCGCGCTACTCGCCGGCACGCCGCCGCTCGCGCTCGCCGACGACCACGGCAAGGAGCTGCCCGCGGGGCCGATCCGCGACCGCCACGAGCTGATGGAGGGCGTCGGCGCGGACGCGAAGGCGATCGGCGCCGCGACCAAGGCGGGCAAGCCGGCCGACGCCGTGAAGCCCGCGCAGGAGATCGCGGCCGCCCTCGAGAAGTTCCCGACGCTGTTTCCGGAAGGCAGCCAGTCGCCGCTGTCGCGCGCCAGGCCCGAGGTGTGGAGCAACAAGAAGAAATTCGACGAGCTTGCCGCCGACGCGCGCGCGAAGGCGCTCGCGCTCGCCGAGGCCGCGAAGAGCGGCGGCGACCTCAAGGCGGCGAGCGGCGCGCTGTTCAAGAACTGCAAGGCCTGCCACGACGACTTCCGGGTGCCGGAGGAGGGGGAGTAGCCATCGACGCCGCGACACCGGGCGGGCGGTCGCCGCGTGCCTCGGTGGCGGTCCTCGTGCTGCCGGCCGACGGCACGGCGGCGGTCGCGCGCAGCGTCGCGAGCGTGCTCGCGCAGAGCGAGCCCGCCGTCGACGTGCTGCTCGTCGGCGGCGAGGAGGCGCCGCGCGACGCCGGGCCCGGCGACCCGCGGCTGCGCTCGAGGACGGTGCCCGGAGCGACGCACGGCGCGATGCTGCACGCGGCGCTCGAGGGCGCCCGTGCGCCGTACGTCTGCCTGCTCCGGGCGGGCGACGTCCTCGACGCGGACGCGATCTTTCGCCACGTGGACGCGATCGAGGCCTACCCGCCGCCGGCCGCGACGCTGGCGCGGGTCGCGCCTCGCGGGACCGAGGACGGGACGCCGGCGCCCGCGCCGTCCGAGCCCGCGCCGACGCGCGGCCGCGCGCTGCACGCGACGCTGCGCGGTGCGCCGCCGCCGCTCGGTGCGAGCCTCGTGCGGCGCGACCTCGCGCTCGCCGCGGGC
>JBFMAS010000789.1:0-8921 GCA_040755575.1 Thermodesulfobacteriota bacterium | reverse complement strand
ACGGAGCTGCTGCGTGCCGAGTTCGAGGACGAGACGGGGACGGTCCGGCGCCTGACCCGCGAGGAGGTCCTGACGTACGTCAACGTGGTCGCCGGGGCCGGCAACGAGACGACGAATCGCTTGATCGAGCTGGGCCGGCAAGGTGCTCGGCGACCACCCCGAGCAGCGTCGCGAGCTCGCCCGCGACCGCTCGCTCGTCCCGAACGCCATCGAGGAGCTCCTGCGCTACGAGTCGCCGGCGCCCTACGTCGGCAGGTACGTCTCGCGCGACGTCGAGGTCCGCGGCCGGATGGTGCCGCAGGGAAGCGCGATGCTGCTCCTGATCGGCTCCGCCAACCGCGACGACCGGCGCTTCCCGGACGGCGATCGCTTCGACGTCCACCGGCCGCGGCTGGGAAACGCTTCCGGCGCTCGTGCCGTGACCCGCCCGGCGGACGCCGCCCGTCAACGCGTCCAGGACCGTGACTCGAGCCGCCGCGGCCGATCGCGCCGCCCGTACGACGCCAGGCTTCGCCGGGAGCGCGCGGCCGGCACGCGCGAGCGCATCGTCGCCGCGGGCTGCGAGCTGCTCCGCGGCTCGTCGATCCGCGACTGGCGCGCCTTGACGCTGCGTGCGGTGGCCGAGCGCGCCGGCGTCAACGAGCGGACGGTGTACCGCCACTTCGCCAACGAGCGCGCCCTGCGCGACGCCGTGATGCACCGTCTCGAGCAGCAGGCGGGGATCGACCTCGCGGGGCTCCGCCTCGAGGACGTCGCGGACGTCACCGCGCGCATCTTCGCGCACGTCTCGACGTACCCCCGCGAGTCGCGGCCGCAGCTCGACCCGACGCTCAGCGAGGCGGGTCAGCGCCAGCGTCGTGCGCTCCTCGCGGCCGTGACGGCCCGGACCCCGCGCTGGCGCGAATCGGACCGGACCGTCGCCGCGGCGCTGTTCGACGTGTTCTGGAGCGTCGCCTCGTACGAGCGCCTGGTGGCCGACTGGCAGCTCGATCGCGAGCAGGCGATCCGCGGCATGACCTGGGTCGTCCGTCTGGTCGAGGAGGCGATCCGCGACGGCCGGCGCCCGCGCTGACCGCCCGCTCGGGCGCGGTTGCTCAGCGGGTCGTCGAGGACGACCCGCCGACCGGGACGCCGATGCCCGTCAGGCAGAACTCCCAGATGGTGCGCGCCGTGACGTCGAACGCCCCCTCGGACCCGAGCGCCCGGCCGTGGACCGCCGAGAGCACGGTGTAGTGCGTCAAGCGCGCGGCCGTCTCGACCGTCAGGCCGCGCCGCAGCGGCCTCGTCCGGGCGATGTCGGCGATCAGCTCCACGAGCAGATCGAACTGCGGCTTCATCGCCGCGGCCAGGTCCTCCGGCCGGCTCTCGGCCAAGCGGTTCTGATAGTTGACGAGCGTCCTCGCGGCGAGCGGCTGCCCGGTCTTGGTGGTGAGGTCGACGAGCCCCTCGATGTAGGCCCGGAGCCGCAGCCGCGGATCCCGCGCCTTCTCGATCCGCTTGCGCAGCAGCGGCACCGCCTTCTGGGCGACCACGGTCTCGTAGAGCGCGACCAGCAGGTCTTCCTTGCTCCGGAAGTACTTGTAGAAGGTCCGGATCGACATCCGCGAGCGGTCGACCACGTCCTGGACCGTGAAGTCGGTGTTGCCCTTCTCCTGCAGCAGCTGCGTCGCCGCCGCGACGAAGCGGTCGCTGCGCGCATGGGCGCGAGCGCGTGCGGACTGCAGCGAGCGCTTCATGCTCTGGCGTTGCCACGCCGGGATCGCTTCGTCGTCCAGATCCGAGGCTACCTTCACGGGCGTCTGCCCTCTCCTTCCCGGCCGCAACCGTACTCGATCGAGGCGCGAAAATCACGAAAGAGAATGACGTTGTACCAAAACTACACTCGTGCTAGACCGCGACGTCCACGCAGGCGATCGCCGCGGCGACGGAGGGCTCTGATGGAGAAGCGACCATTCGGGCGAACGGGACTCGAGGTCTCGGCGATCGGCTTCGGCTGCTGGGAGATCGGCGGCGGCTACGGCGCGATCGAGCAAGCCGAGTTCGAGCGGGCCGTCGCACGGGCGCTCGACCTCGGGATCAACTGCTTCGACACGGCCGAGGGCTACGGCTTCGGCGCGTCGGAGCGCGCGCTCGGCAAGGCTCTCGGCGGCCGCCGCCGCGAGGCGATCGTCGTCACCAAGTTCGGCATCGGCTACCGCGAGAAGCCGAACCTGCGCGACGCGAGCCGTGCACGCTGCATGGCGTCGATCGAGAACAGCCTGTGGAACCTCGGCACGGACCACGTCGACGTCTACCTGATCCACTGGCCCGACCACGTGACGCCGCTCGAGGAGACGATGCGCGCGCTCGAGGACGTCGTCCGCCAGGGCAAGGCGCGCTTCGTCGGCGTCTCGAACCTCAAGCGCGACGAGCTCGACGCCTGCGCGCGCGTGCGCCGCGTCGACGTCGCGCAGTACGGCTGGAACATGTTCGACCGGCGCATGCAGCGCGACGTCTTCCCCTACTGCCGCGAGCACGGCATCGGCGTCATGGCGTACGGCTCGCTCGCCTACGGCCTGCTGACGGGCACGTTCACCCGGGACACGACCTTCGGCTCCGACGACTGGCGCTCGCGTGCGGACAAGATGGGCTCGATCAAGCTGTTCGAGGCGCTGTTCGGCCCCGAGCACTTCCCGCGCAACCTGCGGGTGGTCGAGGACCTGAAGGCGCTCGCCGCGCGGCACGGGCGCAGCCTGCCGCAGGTCGCCCTTCGCTGGACGGTCGCGAACCCGGTGGTGAGCACGGCGCTGGTCGGATGCCGTACCGTCGCCGAGGTCGAGGACAACGTCGGCGCGCTCGGCTGGGCGATGAGTGAGGGCGACGTCGCCGAGATGGACGCGATCTTCGCGCGCCACGGCGTCGATCCCGTCCCCGACCGCTGGGTCGAGGACGCTTGAAGGGGGGAGCCGCCCATGAGCAGCCGCTTCGTCCCCTTGACCCCGCGCATCGGAGCGAAGGCCCTGGTGCCGCACGACGACGTGCTCGATCCCGCGTTCGCGGGCGAGTGCCGCGACGCGCTCGAGCGCTACGGCGTCCTGCTGTTCCCGGGGATCGGGCTCAGCGACGAGGAGCAGGTCGCGTTCAGCAGGAACCTCGGCGAGGTCGTGCCGCAGGGGCCGATGCGGCCCGACGGCACGCAGGAGGTGATCTTCAAGATCACCCTCGACCCGCGCGAGAACCCTTCGGCCGAGTACCTGAAGGCGACCATCGGCTGGCACATCGACGGGCTGTTCGACGACGCGCCGCCGCCGAAGGCGACGATGCTCTCCGCGCGTCGCCTGGCGAAGAGCGGCGGGCAGACCGAGTTCTGCAACACGTACGCGGCGTACGAGGACCTGCCCGCGGACGAGCGCGAGTACTACGAGTCGCTGCGGATCGTGCACAGCCTGGAGGCCTCCAATCGCACGACCAATCCGAACCCGAGCCCGGACGACGAGGCGCGCTGGCGGCAGGCGGAAGCCCACCGCAAGAAGTCGGGGCGGATCGGCGTCAAGGAGCACCCGCTGGTCTGGCGCCACGCGACGGGACGCAAGTCGCTCGTCCTCGGCATGACGGTGGACCACGTCGTGGGCCTGGGCGAGCGCGAGAGCCGTGCGCTCGCCGGCCCGATGAGCCGCTTCCTCGCCGACGACTTCGCGGACTTCCAGCGCCACATGGAGGTCAACCTGCTCGGCGTCATGCTGGGCAGCCAGCGCGCCGCCCGTCACATGGCCGCGAGCGGCGGCGGCTCGATCGTCAACATGTCGTCGATCGCAGCACTCCGGGCGGGCGCCGGCGTGATGACGTACCGCGCCGCGAAGGCCGCGGTCGTCCAGCTCAGCCGCTCGCTCGCGATCGACCTCGCCGAGTACGGCATCCGCGTCAACTGCATCGCGCCCGGCCACATCCGCACGGCGATGACCGCGTACGACATGGACCTCGTCGCCCGCGCGACGCAGCCCCTGCAGCGCCAGGGCACGCCGCGCGACGTCGCGGAAGCCGCGCTGTATCTCGCCGGCGAGCGCTCCGCGCAGGTCACGGGGCTCGTGCTGCCGGTGGACGGCGGAACGACCGTCGGCCCGCCGGCCGACCACCTCAAGCAGATCCTCGCCGGGCCGGCGCCGGGATCGCGCTCCGATCGCGCGCGGTGAGGTGCCGATGCCGGCCGATCTCGTCATCCGCGGGGGAACGGTCTTCGACGGCAGCGGCGCACCGGGCCGCGCCGCGGACGTGGCGATCTCGTCCGGCGTGATCCGCGAGATCGCGCCGCGGCTGCGCGGCGCGCGCGAGCTGGACGCGACGGGCTGCGCGGTCGCGCCCGGCTTCATCGACATCCACACGCACTACGACGCCCAGGTCTTCTGGGATCCGGCCCTGCGGCCGTCGTCGTCGCACGGCGTCACCACGGTCGTCGCGGGCAACTGCGGCTTCACCATCGCGCCCACGCGTCCGGAGCACCACGACCTGATCGCGCGCACGCTCGAGAACGTCGAGGACATGGACGGCGCCGCGCTCGCCGCCGGCATCCCGTGGGACTTCGAGACCTTCCCGCAGTACGTCGCCTCGGTCCGCCGGCGCGGCACGGTGCTCAACTTCACGTCGTACGTCGGCCACACGGCGCTGCGGCTCTACGTCCTGGGAGACGCCGCCTACGAGCGCGCGGCGACGCCCGAGGAGATCGAGCGCATGTGCGGCCTCGTGCGCGAGGCGCTCGACGCGGGCGCGGCCGGGTTCTCGACGAGCTTCGCGTACACGCACCGCGGCGTCGACGGGAAGCCGGTGCCGAGCCGCTTCGCCGCGCGCGACGAGGTCGAGGCGCTGTTCCTCGCGGCGGGCGCGGCGAAGAAGGGCGTGGTGCTGGTCGCCGTGCCGGGCGAGCAGTGCGGCTACGCCGACCTCTACGAGCTCCAGCCGCGCGTCGGACGGCCGTTCAGCTATCCGCTCTTCGCGGCGCCGGGCGCGCGGCACCTGGCGCAGCTCCGGCTGCACGTCGACGCGCTGGCGCGCGGCGTGCAGGTCTGGCCGCAGGTGACGCCCCGGCCGCTCACCATGCAGTTCACGATGGAGGACGCGTACAGCCTCAACGTCGGCGAGGTGTTCGGCGCGCTGATGCGCGAGGGGCGCGAGGTGCGCATCGCCGCGTACCGCGATCCCGCGTGGCGGGCGCGCGCGGTGGCCGACCTCGAGCAGAGCGAGATGAAGCCGCGCTGGGAGACCTTCGAGGTTTCCGAGTCGGAGCGGTTCCCCGAGCTGCAGGGCCGCCGCGTCGTCGACATCGCGCGCGCGGCTCGAGCCCGTTCGACGTCATGTGCGAGCTCGCGCTCGCGGAGGACCTGAAGACGCGCTTTCGCGCCTACATCGCGAACGACGACGTGGAGGCGGTGCGCCACCTGCTGACGCACGAGCAGGTGGCGCTCGGCCTGTCCGACGCGGGCGCGCACGTCGCACCGCTGTGCGACGCGCCGCTGTACACCGACCTCCTCGGCGGCTGGGTGCGCGAGCGCAGGGTCATGCCGCTCGAGAAGGCGGTGCGAAAGATGAGCGGCGAGCCGGCCGACCTGTTCGGCTTCGTGCGTCGCGGCTACCTGCGCGAGGGCTGCTGGGCCGACGTCTGCGTGTTCGATCCCGAGACGGTGAGCCCGGGGCCGACCCGGCGCGTGCGCGACTTCCCGGCGGGCTCGGAGCGCCTGACGGCCGAGGAGCCGAGCGGCGTGAGGCACGTTCTCGTCAACGGCGTGCCGATCCGCGTCGACGGCCGCTCGCAGCTCGACGCGCTCGAGCGGCCGCCCGGGATGTGGCCGGAGATCGCCTGATCCGTCCCGGCCGGCGCGGGCTCAGCGCACCGTCCGGAAGAAGCTCCGCACGTCGGCGACGAGCAGCTCGGGCTGCTCCATCGCCGCGAAGTGCCCCCCGCGCGGCATGACCGTCCAGCGCGTGACGTTGTATTGACGCTCGACCCAGGCGCGCGGGTAGCGCAGCACCTCCTTCGGAAAGCGCGCGACCCCGGTCGGCACCCCGACGTACTCCGCCGGCTCGTCCCACAGGCCTGCGTGCTTGCACTCCCAGTAGAGGCGCGTCGACGAGGCCATCGTACCGGTCACCCAGTAGAGCATCGCGTTGGTCAGGAGCTGATCGCGCGTGAAGGTGCGCTCCGGGTCGCCGTCGCAATCGCTCCAGGTGCGGAACTTCTCGACGATCCAGGCGAGCAGCCCGGCCGGCGAGTCCTCGAGCGCGACGCCCAGCGTTTGCGGCTTCGTCGCCTGCTGCATCGCGTAGGCCGCTTCCTCCTGCTGGAAGTGCGCCAGGGCGGCGAGGTCGGCCGCGTCCTCGGCGCAGGGCGGCGTCGCGTCGGCCGGACGGGAGCCGATCGGCATGTTGAGGTGGATGCCGGCGCAGCGCTCCGGGTCGTACGCGCCGATCCGGGTCGCGACCTGCGCCCCCCAGTCGCCGCCCTGCGCGCCGTAGCGCGCGTAGCCCAGGCGCCGCATGAGCTCCCTGAAGGCCCGCGCGATCCGACGCACGTCCCAGCCCCGTGACCGCGTCGGCTCGGAGAAGCCGTAGCCCGGCAGCGACGGCGCGACGACGTGGAACGCGTCCGCGGACGCTCCGCCGTGCTGCTCGGGGACGGTGAGCCGCGGGATCACCTCGAGGAACTCGACGATCGAGCCCGGCCAGCCGTGCATCAGGAGCAGCGGCAGCGCGTCCGCGCGCGGCGAGCGCGCGTGGACGAAGTGGATCGACTGTCCGTCGATGCGGGTGCGGAAGTGGTCGAGCTCGTTGAGCCGGGCTTCGTGCACACGCCAGTCGTACTGGTCGCGCCAGTACGCGATCAGCTCGCGGAGGTAGTCGAGGTCGACGCCGTACTCCCAGCCGGTACCCTCGATCTGGTCCGGCAGGCGCGCCTGCGCGAGCCGCCTGCGCAGGTCGTCGAGCACCGACTGGTCCACGTGGATCTCGAACCTCTCGATCGCCTCGCTCATGTCGCACCCCCGCGTCGTGGTCGCTTGCCTCGTGGAGAATTACATTCTACCTTCCGTACCATTCCGTGACCCTCGACGTCGATCCGCTGGACCTCGTCGACCCCGCCCGCTACGCGCGTCGCGGCTGTCCGCACGGCGTGTGGACCCGGCTCCGGGCCGAGGCGCCCGTCGGTACTTCGCGCCGCCCGGGTACCGGCCGTTCTGGGCGATCACGAAGCACGCCGACGTCGTCGACGTGGCGTCGCAGCCGGTACGCTTCTCGAGCGCACACGGGATCATCCTCGGCAAGGCCGACGCCGTGCCGATGCCGTCCGAGATGGTCGTGACGCTCGATCCGCCGCGCCACGGCCCGATGCGCCGGGTCGCGAGCCGCCGCTTCACGCCGCGCGCGATGCAGGGGCTGCGCCGGGAGGTGGAGCGCATCGCCGTCGAGATCCTCGACCGCGCCGCGACCGGGGACGCGACGCGCGACTGCGACTTCGTCGCGAGCGTCGCGGCGCCGCTGCCCATCGCGGTGATCGCCTCGACGCTCGGCGTCCCGCGGGAAGACTGGGAGCTTCTGTTCCGCTGGACCAACGAGGTGATCGGCAAGGACGATCCAGAGTACCGCCGCCCGGGGGAGACGCCGGGCCAGACCATCCGGCGCGCGCGGGGCGAGCTGCACGCCTACTTCGCGCGGCTGGTCGAGGTGCGACGCAGCGCTCCGCGGGACGACCTGGTGAGCGAGCTGGTCCGCGCCGAGATCGACGGCACGCCGCTCACCGGGGAGCAGATCCTGTCGTACTGCGAGCTCATGGTCGAGGCCGGCAACGAGACCACGCGCAATGCCATCAGCGGCGGCCTGCTCGCCTTCTGCGAGCACCGCGGCGAATGGGAGAAGCTGCGCGGCCGCCAGGATCTCCTGCCCGACGCCGTCGAGGAGATCCTGCGCTGGGTCAGCCCGATCAACCACTTCACGCGCACCGCGACCGAGGACTGCGAGGTCCGCGGGCAGCGGATCGCCGCGGGCGACCAGCTCGCGCTGTTCTGGGCGTCGGCGAACCGCGACGAGGACGTCTTCGACGAGCCGTTCGCGTTCCGCATCGACCGCCGCCCGAACCCGCACCTGGCCTTCGGCGCCGGCGAGCACTTCTGCATGGGCGCGCACCTCGCGCGGCTCGAGCTGGAGGTGGTCTTCGGGCAGTTGCTCGCGCGGCTCGGGTCGTTCGAGCTCGCGGGCGAGGTCGAGCGCCTGAGCTCGGCGGTCAACGGCGGGCTCAAGCATCTGCCGCTGCGCTATCGTCTCGCCTAGCTGTGCCGTCCAGGCACGTTGTTCATCCGGGGCCTCCTCGGGCAGAGAGGTTGTGCCGCAACCACAAAGCCCAGGAGGGATCGTGCGCTATCAACGAGAGCGGGCCGGCGAGCTCGTGCACATCGACACCAAGGCTCTGTGCAAGATCGCCAGGTGGGCCATCGCGTCCACGGCGATCGAAGCCGGCGCGTGCGGGGCATCGGCTGGCAGCACGTACACGTCGCGATACCTGTCGCGGCTCTTCGCCGGTGCCTTGACGCGGCTTGGCGCTCGGCATCTCCGAACTCGCCCCTACACGCCGCGAACCAACGGCAAAGCGGAGCATTTCGTCCAAACCATGCTGCGCGACTGGGCGTACCGCCGATCCTATTCGACGTCCGGTTTGCACCGCCGCGCCCTGCGGCCGTGGCTGCGCTACTACAACCGCTGGCGGCCGCACACGAGCCTCAAGTTTCAGTCGCCTCTCTCTCTCTCGCCTGAAGGAGCTGCCCGCATGAACAACGTGGTCAGACACGACAGCTAGCTGGCGGCGTTCGGTGATGGGGGTGCGCTGGGCGCGCTTGCGGTGGGTGCGGTGCGCTGCGGTGCGGTGGGATCGGTTCGGTGCGGTTGGCGAGCGGTTGTGGGTCGTC
>JBFMAS010000788.1:0-5321 GCA_040755575.1 Thermodesulfobacteriota bacterium | reverse complement strand
TCAAATCGATGAAGTGGGCGGCTTTGATCGCCGGCGTCGCGGCAGCGGCGTGGCTCGGCGCACCGACCGCCGGCGCGACGCAGGCGGATCGCGCGGATCAGATCGCGCAATCGGGCGCCGGCGGCACCGGCGCGAGCGCCAGCGGCTCGATGGGAGGTGCGGACTCGGGCGCGCGCAGCGGCTCGGGCACCGGATCGGGCTCGGCGACGGGCGCCGGCTCCATGGAGGAGGACGAGGACCCGCGCACCGGCCGCAGCGGCACCATGGGCGGCACGACCGGTAGCGGCACGACCGGCAGCGGCAGCGGAAGCGGCAGCACGACCGGCAGCGGCGCCGCCGGCCGCAGCGGCTCGACCTCCGGCTCGAGCGGCAGCATGGGCTCGGGCTCGGGCGGCACGGGCTCCGGCTCCGGCACCGGCTCCGGTAATTGACGGCGGGCGGGGACGGGGCGGCGCCCGGCGCGTCCCGTCCCCGCGCAATCCGCGGTCGTTGCCGCCGAGCTTCTCGTCCTCGTCCTGCGCCATCGCCGCGGGCGCGAGCTCCCGGCCCTGCGGTTCGGCCGCTGCGGTCGCTCCCCTGCTGCGGCTTCCATCCCACGCCCGCGTCGGGTACGGGTCGCACCGTGCCACGGCTCAACCCCGACGCGCTCACCTTCGGCACCTTCACGGCGAGCAACCCGCCCGTCGAGAACGTCATCCGCGCCGCGCAGGCGCTCGAGGCGGCGGGCTTCGACCACGTCTGGTCGGGGGACCAGCTCCAGTACCAGCACCCGCACAGCCTGTGGACGCCCGAGCTGTGCGACGGCGCGCGCGCGAACCCGAAGCTTGCGGCGAAGTTCGCGCTGCAGCCGCTGATGAGCGTGCTGGGCCAGCACACGAAGCGCGTCTGCATCGGGCAGGGCGTCCTCGACGCGATCCGGCGCGGCCCCGCGATCCTCGCGCAGGAGTTCCTGACGACGCAGCACTTCACGCAGGGCCGCGCGATCTTCGTCCTCGCCGCGGGCGAGTGGAAGAACATCGGCCCGTACGGCTACGACCACCGCCTGCGCGACTCGCGTCTCGTCGAGACCGCGCGGCTCGTGCGCGCGTTCCTCGAGACGCAGGAGCCGATCTCGTATCAGGGCCGGTTCTGGCAGCTCGACGGCGCGGTCGTCGCGCTGCCGCCCTACGAGGGCGTGCCGCCGCCGCTGTGGCTCGCGGGCGGCGGCCCGAAGGTTCTCGAGGCGATCGGCCGCTGGGCCGACGGCTGGCTGGTCTACACGCCCGGCGGCGTCGTCGGCCGTCCCGAGCGCATCGCGGAGAAGCTCGCGCTCGCGCGCGAGCACGCCGAGCGCGCCGGACGCGACCCGCGCGCGATCACCTGCGGCACGCTGCCGCTGATGCTCTGCCACCCCGACCGCGACAAGGTCGAGCGCTGGCTCGACCACCCCTTCATGCGGTGGCACGCGCTGACCGGCTTCCCGTTCGGCAAGGCGTGGCGCGAGTACGGCTTCGAGCACCCGCTCGGCGACGAGCACTCGATCACCCTCCAGGGCAACATGGCGACCATGCCGCTCGACGACGTGCTCGCGCTCTGCCGGCAGGTGCCGCGCGAGATGGTGAAGAACGCGCTCTACTGGGGGACGCCGGACGACGTCGTGCCGCGCATCGTCGCCGAGGTCGAGGCCGGAGCGCGGCACCTCGCGCTGTGCAACTACGTCGGCTTCATGTCGCGCGCCGACGCTCCCGAGGCGACTGCGGCGTTGCTCGAGGTCGCGCGTCGCGTGCGGGCCCGCTTCCCCGAGCTCGCGGCGCTACCGGCGCTGCTCGAGTGAGGGCGAGCCATGAACGACGCCAGCGCAGCGAGCTTCGAGCACGTCCGCACCTGCCCGCTCTGCGAGGCGATGTGCGGCCTTGTCTTGACGGTCGAGGGGGACCGCGTGACGCGCGTCCGCCCGAACCACGACGACGTCTGGAGCCGCGGCTACGTCTGCCCGAAGGGCGCGGTGCTGGGCGAGCTGCACCACGACCCCGATCGCCTGCGCGCGCCGCTCGTGCGCGACGGCGAGCGCTGGCGCGAGGTCGGCTGGGACGAGGCGTTCGCGGAGGTGGAGCGCCGTCTCCGTCCCGTGCTCGAGCGCCACGGCCTCGGCGCGGTGACCGCCTACGTCGGCAACCCGACGGCGCACAGCTTCTCGCTGTCCCGCTACGTCGGCGCGTTCGTCGCGCTGTCGTCGCTGCCGGTGATCTACTCGCCCGGCACGATCGACCAGTGGCCGAAGAACCTGGTCGGCGCGCTGCTGTTCGGCGGCATGTGGGACTTCCCGGTGCCGGACCTCGACCGGACGGACCATCTGCTGATGCTCGGCGCGAATCCCGCCGCCTCGCAGGGCAGCCTGCTCGCCGCAGCCGACGTGCTGGGACGCCTCGACGCGATCCGCGGCCGCGGCGGCAGGGTGGTGGTCGTCGACCCGCGGCGCACGGGCACCGCGGAGCACGCGGACGAGTGGCTGCCGATCCGTCCGGGCACCGACGCGCTCCTGCTGATGGCGATGGTGCACGTCCTGTTCGCCGAGGGACGCGTCCGTCTCGGCCGCCTCGCGGCGATGACCGACGGCGTCGAGCGCGTGCGCGAGGCGTGCGCGCCGTTCTCGCCCGACGCGGTCGCGGGGAGCTGCGCGATTCCCGCCGCAACGATCCGCCGCCTCGCGCGTGAGCTGTCGGACGCCGAGCGGGCCGCGGTCTACGGGCGCATCGGCACCTGCAACCAGGAGTTCGGCACGCTTGCGTCGTGGCTCGTCGAGGTGCTGAACGTGCTGACCGGCAACCTCGACCGCGAGGGCGGCGCGATGTTCGCGAACCCCCTCGCGTGGTCGTCGACGTCGCTCCGGCCGCCCGACCAGGCCGGCGGCTGGGCCTTCCACCGCTGCCGGAGCCGCGTGCGCGGCGTGCCCGAGGTGCTCGGTCAGTTTCCGGTGTCGTGCCTCGCCGAGGAGATCGCGACGCCCGGCGACGGCCGCATCCGCGCTCTGATCACCATCGCCGGCAACCCCGTGATCAGCACGCCCGGCGCTGCCGCACTCGACGCGAGCCTGCCGCTGCTCGACTGCATGGTGAGCGTCGACAACTACCTGAACGAGACGACGCGCCACGCGCACGTCGTCCTCCCCGGGCTGTCGCCGCTCGAGCAGCCGCACTACGACGAGATGATCTAATCATGGGCGGTGCGCAACGCGGGCAAGTACTCGCCCGCGCTGTTCACGCCGGAGCCCGGCCGTCCGGCGGAGTGGGAGATCCTGCTGCGGCTCGCCGCGATCGTGGCCGGCCAGAAGGCGGCCGAGGTCGACGTCGGCGTGCTCGACGACTTCTACTTCTCGGGCATCGTGGGCGTGCTCGCGCAAAAGCCCGGCTCGCCGATCTTCGGCCGCGACCCGAGCGCGATCGTCGCCGCGACGCCGGGGTGCGGGCCAGAGCGCCTGCTCGACTTCGCGATCCGCATCGGGCCGTGGGGCGAGGGCTACGGCGCGAACCCGGACGGCTTGACGCTCGAGGCTCTGCGCGCGCTGCCGCACGGCATCGACCAGGGCCCGCTCACGCCGCGCCTGCCCGGGCTCCTCACGACGCCTTCGGGCAAGATCGAGCTCGCGCCCGACTACGTGCCGGCCGACGTGCCGCGGCTCCGCGAGCGCCTCGCGCGCCGCGACGCGGGGCTCGTCCTGGTGAGCCGCCGGCACCTGCGCTCGAACAACTCGTGGCTGCACAACGTCGAGAAGCTCGTCGCCGGTCGCGAGCGCTGCACGCTGCTCATCCATCCGGACGACGCAGCGCGGCTCGGCATCGTCGCGGGCGGACGTGCCAGCGTGCGCTCGAGCGCCGGGGTGCTGGAGGCGCCGGTGCAGATCAGCGACGAGATGATGCCCGGCGTCGTCTGCCTGCCGCACGGCTGGGGGCACGACCGCCGAGGTGTGCGGCTCGCCGTGGCCGCTCGCCATGCCGGCGTGAACAACAACCTGCTCGCACCGATCGACTTCGTCGACGTGCCGTCGGGCAACGCCGCGGTGAACGGCATCCCGGTCGAGGTCTCGGCCTGCTGAGCGCGCGTCGCGCGCGGTGTGTCCGCACGTCGACGTCCGCCGACGCGGATTGACACCGTCCCACGGCGCGCGGCGGCCGGCGCGCGCCGCTCCTTGGTCTCGTGCCGCGGAAGATCGGCGCCGTCCGCGCGTCGAGGCCTCTCGCAGCTTCTGGACCGCCGCTTGCTTTGGCCCGACGCCGGTGGAGCGAAATGCAACCCTATGAAGGCGCGGACGTGAAGCGGCGGAAGAGCAGAGACGACCTCGAGCTGCTGCTGCAGAGCCTTGCGGCTGCGGCGGCGATCCTCGTGCTCGCGGCGTTCGGCGCCGCGGTCTAGCGCGCGGGCGGAGACGTCATTCGGCCGAGCGCCTGACGCGCCGGCCGCAGCGCCGCGCGAGGGCTTGTCAGCGCGTGCCGCGTCGAGGCAAGCTCGCGGCATGCAGGCGGCGACGCGCACGGCGGGCGAGGCTCGAGCGCTCGTGCTGCTCGCGCCGGAGCGGCTCGAGCGCCGGACGCTGCCGCTGCCCGAGGTCGGGCCGGACGACGCCTTGCTGCGCGTCGACGCGTGCGGGCTCTGCGGCACCGACCACGAGCAGTTCACGGGCACCCTGCCGATCCGCGAGGCGTTCGTGCCGGGCCACGAGATCGTCGGCACGATCGAAGAGATCGGCGACGAGGCGCGCCGCATCCGCGGCCTCGCACCGGGTGACCGTGTCGCCGTCGAGGTGTTTCACACCTGCGGCGCATGCGACGCCTGCCGCAGCGGCGCGCACCCGCTGTGCCGCGCGCACGGGCTGCGCGACTCGTACGGCATGGCGACGCTCGCGATGCCGCCCGGGCTGTGGGGCGGCTACGCGACGCACGTCTTCCTGCCCTCGACGGCGGTGGTGCACCGCGTGCCGGCCGGTCTCGATCCGGTCGAGGCGACGCTGTTCAACCCGCTCGGCGCCGGCATCCGCTGGGCGACGACGCTGCCGCCGATCCGTCCGGGCGCGGTGGTCGCCGTGCTCGGCCCGGGTCTGCGCGGCCTGTGTGCGGTGCGCGCGCTCCGTCAGGCGGGCGCCGGCTTCATCCTGCTGACGGGCGCCGGACCGCGCGACGCGAGCAGGCTCGAGCTCGGCAAGCGGCTCGGCGCGAGCGCCACCGTCGACGTCACGCAGGAGGACGCGACCGAGGTGCTGAAGCGCGAGAGCGGCGGCCGCGCCGACGTCGTGGTCGACGTCACCGCGGCCGCGCCCGAGGCGTTCGTCCAGGCGATCGACCTCGTCC
>JBFMAS010000787.1:0-3741 GCA_040755575.1 Thermodesulfobacteriota bacterium | reverse complement strand
CGGGACCTGGCGCGAGGTCGGCCCTCGCCTCCTCGTGCCGGCGGCCGCGCTCGTCGCCCCGCTGCTGCTGTGGCGCGTCGCGTTGCCGTACGCCGTGCTGTCGGATGTCGAGTGGCGACGCTTCGCCGACGCGGCTCGCTCGCGGAGCGCCCTCGAGAGCGATCTCGCGTTCGGCAGCTTGACGGCCGCGGCCGGGTCGCTGCTGCACGACGACGCCGTGGCAGCCGACACCCTCGCCGGCATCCAGAGCCGGCTCGAGGCCCTGGCGGCGTTTCACGGCGGCACCGTCGCCGCGTGGAGCCTCGTTCTCGCCGCGCTCGCAGCGACCACCTGGTGCCTGCGCTCGCGGCGCCGCGAAGACCATGCTGCAGGCTGGATCGGCCTGTTCGGGCTCGCCACCGTTCTCTGGTGGCTGGCCGCGAACCGCCTGGGCTGGTACCGCCACGTGCTTCCCGCCGACCTCGCGTTCGCCGTGGTGATCGTGCACGCGGTGCTCGGCGTCACGAGACCCGCGTCTCGAGGGCGCGCCGTACGCCTCGTCGCGGCGCTGGCGCTCTACGCGGCCGCCGTCGTCGGGCTCGCGGGCACGGGCGTCACGCGGCTCGATCGCCACGGCGCGGCGCTCGCGGCGCTGGCCGAGGAGAAGGCCGCGCTGCTGTCCCTCGCAGCGCTCGTGCGCGAGCGGCTCGACGACCACGCCGCCTTCTACGCCGTCCAGTGGTACCAGGCGCCGCAGATCCAGCTCCTGTCGCGAAACGTGTTCCGCGACGTCTTCGCGGTCGACGACGTCGCAGCCGACCTCGCCGCGGGCCGCACGCCGTACCTCGTCGCCACGCCCGAGACGCTGGCCTTCGAGCACGGCGGCGGCGCTTCACTGGATTTCCTCCGAGCGACGGCCCGGCGGACGGTCTTCGACCGTGCCGGCTACCAGCTCCTCGAGCTCGACCCCGACGCCTTGCAGCGGATGGTCGACGCGGGCCGCGTCACGAGCCGCGGCGGATGACCGGCGCCGGCGACGGCCGCACCGCCACGCGGCGCGCGACGCACGCCGTGCTCGCACTCGCGATCGGCCTCCGCGTCGCGCTCGCCCTGGTGAACCGCGAGGCGAACGACCCGCACTTGCCGGTGGTCCGGATCCTCGCCGACGAAGGGCGCTCTCCCGGCGTCACCGAGGTGTGGGAAGCCTTCCAGCCGAAGCTCTATCACCTGGCCGTCGCTCTCGTCTGGCGGCTGCTCGCGCTGCGCGACGACACCGCACGGCTGCTCGCAGCGCAGCTCGTCAGCGCCGCCGCCGGCGTGCTGACGGTCCTCGTGCTGCACCGCTTCCTCGACGCGCGCATTCTGGACCCGCGAGCACGTCTTCTCGTCTTCGCGCTGGCGGCGCTCAATCCTGGCGTGGTCGCGATCGGCGCGCAGGCGACGAACGACGCGACGGTGATCGCGCTCGGCGCCGTGACGGTCGCGACGGCGACACGCTTCTTCGCGACGCAGCGGCGGCGCGATCTCGTCGCGACCACCGCCGCGGCAGCGCTCGCCATCCTCGCCAAGGGCAACGCCGTCGTCCTGCCGCTCGCGATGCTCGCGACCTTCGCGGTCGCGCTCGTCCGCGGCGCTCACGGTACGCGCGGAACGGCGGCGCGTCGTACGATCGCCGCGCGTGCCGCGGGCTTCGCGGCGGTGTGCGTCGCGACGGCCGCGCTGCTCGGACCCTACGTCGAGATCCACCGGCGCTACGGCTCCCCTCTCTCGAACCCCGCGCTGGCTGCGACCGCGCCCCCGCGGCTCGTCGCGCACACCGACGTGCAGCGTCCGGGCGTGCGCTCGGTGAGCGATGCGCTGCTCACCTTCCGCCTCGTCGACATGCTGCGCCGGCCGACCACCAGCAACGACGACGGCTTGCGTGAGCTTCACCGCACGTCGCTGTGGTCGCAGCTCTACGGACGCGCAAGCTTCAGCCGCTTCGCGTCGCACCCGCCCGGCTGGGCGACGACCGACCCCGCGGTGCTCCGGCTCGGCCGCGTGCTGCTGCTGCTCAACCTCGTGACCGCGCTGCTGCTCGCCGTCGGGCTGGTGCGCGCGCTCGGCTTCTGCGCGACCGTTCTCGCCGGGCGCACACCGCTCGACGCCGCGACGCTGCAGCGTACGTTCCTCGCCATCGTGGCGTGGGGCTACCTGGCTCTGGTCACGGCCTACTCGCTTCGCTTCCGCGACTTCGCCGGCATGAAGGAGATCTTCCTCTACCCCGGGCTGCTCGCCTTCGTCGCGATCCTCGGCGGCGAGCTCGAGCGGCTCGCCCGGGCGCCCCGGCGGATGGCGTGGCGCGCGCTCGCGGCGTGCGGCACCGTCCTGGCCCTGGCCGACGTGCTCGACGTCGCGCTGCTGATCCGCGATCTCGCCCTCCGGCTCGCGTGACGCACGCTTGGTCTGCGAGCCCGTCGAGACGGAGCGCGACCGAGCTCAGCCGCGCGTCAGCGTGCCGAGGCGCACCAGGGCGACCGCCGCGAACACGAACACGACCGGCTGCAACGGGTAGTTGTAGCGTGCCTGCGTCTCGACGACGCCGTGCGCCAGCGTCCCGAGGAGGAGGAAGAGCAGCGCCGGCAGCGCCGCTCGCGTCGCGCGACCGTCGCGCGCGAGCAGCAGCAGCCCGATCGCGCCGAGCAGGAGCACGAGGACGTGGAACGTCTGGCTCAGCGCGGCGAGCCGTGGAGCGATCCGCGACAGCGTCGCCGCGGCCGGCGCATCCGCGACCGCGAGCGTGCTCCAGAACACGGGCGACGTCCCGTCGCTCCACATGCGGTCGATCTTGCGCAACGCGAGCCTCGCGTAGCCGGCGGGATGGACGCTCATCCGCCGCCACGCCTCCTCGCGCGCGAAGCGGTTCGCCGCCGCCCGGTCGGCGTACGCCGTGAAGCGCTCGACGTCGGCCGCGTTCCAGGCTCCACCGGAGGCGACGTTCGACCCGACGAGCAGCGACCACCAGCCGCCGCTGACCGGCGCGACGCCGATCGCGCGCTCGACCGCTGCGGTGTAGCCGATCGTCGTCGCGACGAACACGGCCGCGACGACGCCCGCGCGAGCGAGCCGGCGCGACACCGAGCGGCCGCGCTCGAGCAGCAACGCGAGCAGCGCCGCGACGAGCGCCGTTCCGAGCGCCGCGCGCGTGAGGAACGTGCACGCGAGGAGAAAGCCTGCGCCGGCGAGAGGCAGGAGCGCCCGCTCGGAAGCCGGCGCGGCGACGGCACGCGTCACACACCACAGGCCGAGCAGCAGGAGCGGTACGGCGAGATGCTCCGAGCCGAGCACGCCGACGTAGACGAGCTGTCCGGGCCACAGCAGGAGCAGCAGCACGGCGGCCCGCGCGACGCGTACGCCGGCGACGTCGCGCGCGAGCAGGTAGAGCGCGACGACCGCCGCTGCAGCGAGCGCGACGTTGAGCCCCTTCGCGACCTCGACGCCCGGCCCGAGCACGGCATACGTCGCGCCGAGCGCGACGGCGTATCCCCAGGCGGCGATCACGGCCATGCTCGGCCAGCGGTAGGGCACGGCCTCGCCGGTCCCGACGCGGGTCGCGATCTCGTCGTAGAGCGCAAAATCGGATACGGGGAGGGTCGGCGTCCAGGCCGCCCAGGGCCCGCGGCTGATCAGCATCACCGCGACCGAGACGGCGAGAAACCGCACTTCGCCGACGCGGCCCGGCGGACCCGCCGAGCGGGCGACCGCGAGCAGGACCGGCAGGAC
>JBFMAS010000786.1:0-5730 GCA_040755575.1 Thermodesulfobacteriota bacterium | reverse complement strand
TCCGGCACGGGCTCGGCCTCCGGCGTGGCCACGACGGGCGGGGCCGCGGGAGTCGCCGCCGGCACGGGGGCGGGCGCATCGGCGTCCGCCGGGCGAGAGGACGCGTCGCCCGCCGGCGCCTCCCCGGTCTCGCCGCGCTCCGCGCCGAGCAGAACCAGCGCCGCCGGCGTGGCGTCGGGCGGCGCGGCGACCGGTCCGTCGGCCGCCGACAGCACGACCACCACCTGGCGCGGGTGGCTGCGCACCGCGAAGTCGGCGCGCCGGCGCAGATCGATCACCACGCGCGACTTGACGTCCGGCGCCGCATGCTGGCCGGTGCGGACGCGCTCGACGAGCGCATCGTCGCTCTCGACGACGCGCGGCAGGGTCTCGCAGGTCGTGCCCGGGAGGTCGAGCACGAGGCGGTGGTTCGCGAGCAGCGACACCTCGGGCTCGACCCAGCCGTCGAGCTCGAGGACGACGCGCGTCGTCGGCACGGAGCGCTCGATCGCGATGCGCTCGATGCGCTGCGCCGGGCGCGGCGATGCCGCGGGCGTCGGCTGCGCCGCCGCCGCGTGCGGGGCGCCGGATGCGCTCGCGCGCGGATCGCCGTGCGCGTCCATGGCGGCGGGGGTATCTCGAGCGTCGCCGCCGAGCCCGGGGATGCGCAGCGACGGGGCGCCGCAGCCCGTGAGCAGCGCGAGCACGGAGGCGGCGACGGCCGCGGTCGTCCGCCCGGATGCCCGCGCCGCGCGCGGCGCGCAGCCCGCCTCCCCGATCGCCCGCCGCCTCGCGCCCGCCATCCCGGCGAGGTTGTCGCACACGACCGGCACGCGCGCCAGCGTGGATCTTGGGCATGACGGTGCCGGGCCGCGACAGGGTGGGCTAGGCGGCGGCCGCGCCGGCCTGCGCGATCGCCCGTGCGAGCGCCGCGAGGCCGTCGAGCCCCGGCGACGACATGCGCAGCCGCTCGTACTCGGCCCGCGCGGCGTCGAGCTGCGCGAGGCGGACGTGCACGCCGGCCAGCGCGAAGCGCATCGACGCGTCCTCGGGATGGCGCTCGACGTACGCGGCGAGAGCCTGCCGCAAGGCGTCCCAGCGCTCGAGCGCGCAGCCCGCGCGCAGCAGCCAGTGCAGGACCTCGGCGTCGTCGGGATGGGCGCGGGAGAGGGCCGCGAGGACGCCCCACGCGCCCGCGGCGTCGCCGTCGCCGAGGCGGGCCATGGCGAGCCCGAGCCGCGCCCGACGGTGGTCGCCGCCGTGGCGCTCGGCGCGAGCGAAGGCGTCCGCCGCGTCGGCGTGCGCGCCGCGCTGCAGCTCGAGCACGCCGCGCACGAGCCAGCCGCGGCCGTCCTCCGGCGCGCGCTCGAGCAGTGCTGCCACGTGGGCGCCGGCCGCCGCGAGGTCGCCGCGGGAGAGCGCGTCGGTCGCGAGCGCGGCGCGTGCCTCGCGGCTCTCCTCGAGCTCGAGCAGGCGGCGCCAGTACGCGGGCGCCTCGTCCGGCAGGCCGGCCGGCGTGCACAGCGTCGCCGCCCAGCGCAGGATGCCGGCGTCGGTGGGCCAGCGGTCGGGCTCGCGCAGCAGCGCCGCGAGCGCGGTGAGCTCGCCGACACGCGCGAGCTGCTCGGCCTCGGCGACGCGCGACCACGCAGCCCGCTCGCCCGCGTCGCGCAGGCGGTCGAGCGTGCGCCGGGTGGCGCCGTCGAGCCCGGTCGTGCGCACGACCAGGCCGTCGTCGAGCAGCAGCCCGACCTCGTCGGGCAGCGAGCGCGCCGTCCAGCGCTCGCGCAGGCGCGCGGCGTTGGCGGCGTCGTGGTCGTGGCGCCCCTCGGTCCGGCTCTCGAGGTGCTCGAGGACGCTCGCCGGCTCGTAGACCACGCGAGCGCCGCGCGCCCCGAGCCGCAGGCAGAGGTCGACGTCCTCGAACGAGTTGCGAAAGCCCTCGTCGAAGCCCGACGCCGCGAGGAACGCGTCGCGGCGCACCAGCATGCAGGCGGCGGTGACCGCCTGCAGATCGCGGGGGCGGTTGGCGGGGGCGAAGTCGCCGGGCATCCCGGCGAACAGGTGGTAGGGGCGGCCGAGGTGGTCGAAGGCGACGCCCGCGTGCTGGATGGTGCCGTCGGGGTAGAGCAGCCTGCTCCCGACGATCGCGACGTCCGGCTCCGCGTCCGCGCGGTCGACGAGCGCGCGCAGCCAGCCGCGCAGCGGCACCGTGTCGTTGTTGAGGAAGACGAGATGGCGCCCGCGCGCGGCGGCCGCGCCCTGGTTGCAGGCGCTCGCGAAGCCGCGGTTCTCCGCGTTGCGGATCACCTGGACGTCGCCCGAGAGGGCCGCGAGGAGGTCCGCCGTGCCGTCGCTCGAGCCGTTGTCGACCAGCACGACCTCGAACGTCACGTCGTCGGTGACGCGCGCGAGCTCGGTCAGGCACCGGCGCGTCAGCTCGGCGCGGTTGAACAGCGGGATGACGATCGAGCAGTCGGGCGCTTCGGCCGCATGCTGGCGGGCGAGGGCGGCGCGCTCGCGCCGCTGCGCCTCGACGGCGCCCGGCGTCCGGGCGGCGAGCCGCGCGTAGCGCGCGTGGATCAGCTCCATCGTGCGCAGGAAGTCGCTCTTGTGCCCGCTCGTCGTCGAGCTGCCGTCCGTGCGCCACGAGAAGCAGCACGTGACCCGGGCCAGCTGCAGGAACGGCTCGCGCTCCGCGAGCCGGATCAGCAGGTCCCAGTCCTCGTGGGTGGCGAGCTGCTCGTCGAAGCCGCCCGCCGGGTCGAGCAGGTCGCGGCGGTGCACGAGGCAGGGCAGGGGGATGAAGTTCGCGATCAGCAGCCGCTCGCGCTCGAAGGGCAGGACGTAGACCGGCTGGGCGGGCCCCTGCACCCACGCGCCGTCGCGCCTCAGCTCCTCGACGCGCGCGGCGAGCGAGTACGCGACCGCAGCCGCGTCCCGCTCGAGCCGGCCCACGAGCAGCTCGAGGTGCTCGGGGAGGTACCAGTCGTCGTCGTCGAGGTAGGCGACGTACTTGCCGCGCGCGAGCGCGAGGCCGGCGTTGCGCGCGGCGGAGCGGTTGCGGTTCCGCGCGAGGCGCACCGAGGTGATGCGGCCGTCGTCGAGCTCCTGCAGCAGGTCGTCGACCGGTGCGCCGCCGTCGTTGACGACGATCAGCTCGAGGCTGCGATGCGTCTGCGCGAGCACGCTGCGCACCGCGCGCGGAAGGAGCTCGCGGCGCTCGAAGGTCGGCATGATCACCGACACGAGCGGCTCCGCGCGGTCGCTCGCGTCCGGTGGCGCCGGCGTGGCGGCGGCGCGCGGCGGCGCGGGCGGCACCGCGGCCGCGGGCACGAAATGGCAGCCGCCGGCCGGCGGCCGCTCGCCCCACTGGTCGGGCCAGTGCAGCACGCGCGCCTTCTCGGCCTCGGCGATCGACAGCGCCTGGTTCGCGTGCTCGTTGCTCGACGGCGAGCGCAGGTAGAGGCCGAGCACCTCCGGCACGTGCAGGAAGCGCTCGCCGCGCGCGACCGCGCGCAGCCACATCTCGTAGTCGCCGGCGGCGACGAAGGCCGGGTCGTAGAGGCCGTGCCGCTCGTGCAGCTCGCGCCGGTAGACCGGCTGCGGGCCGACGCTGCAGACCTGGAACAGCCGGCGCGGATCGAAGTCCGGCCAGCGGAAGTGGCCGACGACGTGCGCGCTCGCGAAGGTCTCGTTCTCGGTGTCGGTCACCGCGACGTCGGCGTAGGCGAGGATCGCGCCCGGATCGGCCTCCAGCGCGGCGACCAGCCGCTCGAGCGCGTCGGGACGATGGCGGTCGTCGGCGCAGGCGAGCGTCAGGTAGCGGCCGCGCGCCGCCGCGATGCAGCGGTTCGCCGCCGCGGTCGTGGTCTCGCGCCTCTCCGTGCGCAGGTAGGCGATGTTGGGCTTCCTCGTCATGAGCTCGCGCACGATCGCGCCCTCGCCGGTCGGCGAGCCGGTGTCGACGACGATGATCTCCATCCGCGGCGCGATGGTCTGGGCGCAAAGGTCCTCGAGCAGGCCGCGCATGAAGCGCTCGGCGCCGTAGACGAACACCAGCGCGGAGACGAGCGGCTCGGCGACGAAGTCCGCGCTGCGCTCCCAGGCGGGCTCGCGGTCGACCGTCGGGGCGCTCATCGCTTCACCAGGAAGGTGCCGGGGTTGCTCGACCAGTCGAAGCGCTCGAGCTCGACGCCGCGGTCCGCGAAGAACTCGTCGACCGCGCGGCTCTCGCCCTCCCAGGGCGGGATGCCGTACTCGTCGAAGGCGACCACGCCGCCCGGCACGACCAGCGGCCACAGGTGCTCGAGCGCGACGCGCGTCGGGCGGTAGAGGTCGACGTCGAAGTGCAGCAGCGCGATCCGCAGGCCGGGGTGCGAGCGGACGTAGTCGGGCACCGTCTGCTCGACGTCGCCGACCACCAGCTCGACGCGCGGCTTGTACGGGATGAAGCGGTCGGCGTCGAAGATCGCGATCGCGTCCCGCAGCTCCTCCTCGAACGCGCCGCCGTCGAAGCCGCCGGGCTTCTTGCCGAGCTCGGGCACGGGCGCGCCGTCCTCGGCGGCGAGCTCGCGGAAGCCCGCGAAGTTGTCGAAGCCGATCACCTTGCGGTGCCGGTCGCCCATGTTGCGGATCTCGACGAAGTTCGCCCACGACAGGAGCGACGCGCCGCGGTAGACCCCGAGCTCGACGACGTCGCCGGGCAGCTTCTGCACGCGGCGGAAGAGCTCGTAGTGCGCGAGGAAGCGCTTCAGGAAGACGCGCCGCGTGTAGAGCTGGAAGTTGCGCCAGACGTCGCGTCGCGTGATGCCCCAGCGCTCGAAGTGCGCCTCGAGCATCGACTCGATCGCGTCGTCGGCGGCGAAGTTCCGGCGCCCGTCGAACAGGCGCTCCCTCTCGATCGTCATGCGGTCTCCAGGATCGGCGTGCGGCGCGTGAACGCCGCCCGCGTCAGGTCGAAGTAGTCCTTGCCCTCGAGCGCGTCGTCCGGGCGGACGAGGCGGAACTCGAGCGAGCGGCGCTCCGGCAGAGCGTCGGGCGGGAAGCAGGTGCGGTGCACGACCAGGTCGCCGAACACCAGCGCGTCGCCGGGCGCGAGCGCGAAGCGCGTGCGCTCGGCGTCGGACGGCGCGAGAGCCAGGCCGGCGCCGAAGCCGCCCTGCGGCGCGTGCGCCGCCTCCGGCATGGGCGTGCACAGGAACTCCACGGTCGGGCGGCGAGCGGGGTCGTCGTCGAGCGGCACGAAGCAGGTCACGTGGCGCGCGTGGCCGCGCGCGCCGAGGAGCCGCTGGTAGCCGACGTCCTGGTGCCAGGGCACGGCGTGCTCGACCGAGCGCACGGTCCGCACCTGCGGCGGGTAGACCACCCAGACGTGCGAGCCGAGGGCGGCGTGCAGCGCTCGTGTCGCCGCGCGGAAGGCGTCGAACCAGCGCGCATCGAGGCGCAGGGCGTCCGAGGCCTCGCCGCGTGCGACGGCGCGCCGCTCGCGGTCGGTCGCGGCGCCGGCCTGACGCTCGTCGCGCACGCGCTCGAGGTAGAGACGGAGCTCGCGCAGCGCGCCGGCGTCGAACGCGCCGCGGACGTGCGCGAAGCGGCTGCGCGCGTCGCCGTCGAGCGAGGGCGGCCGTCGGGTCACGATGCGGCCCCTCCGCCCGCGCCGAGGTCGTCGTAGTCCCAGCACCAGCGGCGCGCGTCGACGAAGCGTCCCACCGCGACGTTGGCCAGCGCCGGACGCGCCGCGGCGCGCCG
>JBFMAS010000785.1:0-16136 GCA_040755575.1 Thermodesulfobacteriota bacterium | reverse complement strand
GTCCGGGTCGACGTTGATCGTGCCCGCGAGGAGGTTGATGCCGAGCACATCGACCTGCAGGCGGTCGAAGAACGGCTCGGGGCTCTGGTCGCCGAATGCGCTCGCCACCGTGTAGCGCAGCGTGCCGCGCGCGCCGCCCGGGTCGCGGACGTAGCTGAAGCTCTCGATCCAGGCGCCCACGCGGCGCTTGTGCTGGTCGTTGCAGCTCTCGCGCAGGTCCCAGCCGGTCAGCATCGGCATCGCCCAGGTGTAGGGCGGCGTCACGACGGCGACCTGGCGGCGCTTGAACGTGTTCCCCACCGCGGCGCAGAAGCTCTCCGCCTTGGCCGGCTTCAGGCGCACGTCGTTGCTGACGACGCCCTTGGTCTCGTTCCCGCCCTCGACGAGCACGCTCGACGGGTGGAAGACCTCGACGCTGTCGCCCTTCAGGATCGACACCAGCTCGGCGGAGCGGAACGACCGCGTCTCGTTGTCCTTCAGCACGACGTCGGAGCGCCACTTCGCCTTCCTGCCGCGCAGCTTGGGTCTTCCGAGGTCGAAGCCGAGCTGGAGGAGGTGGTGGTCGTCGTCGGTGAAGCTCGCGGCGAAGCCGGCGAGCAGGACCCCGCGCGGCTTCCGGTCCGGCGACTCGTACACGCCCTTGATCCGGTGCACCGCACCCGAGCCGACGTCGGTGAAGATGAGCGCCGCCGTCTTGTCCGCATGCACCGCCTCGATGTCGACGCGGGGAAGGAGCGGTGCGATGGGGCTGCCCGTTGCGGGCTTCGGCCAGGCGACGACGGTGTACGAGTAGCACCAGCGGTAGTCGTCGTCGCCATTGTGGTCGCTGATGACCCCGCCCGCGTCCCAGAACAGGATGTCGCCGAGCTGGTGGACGTTGTAGATCGCCGAGCCGAGGCCGATGACGTGGTGGTCGTCGTCCTCGTACTGCAGCTCGTAGCCGTTCTGGTACACCGTGCCGGTGTATCCGCGCGGAAGCAGCACGTTGTCGGTGATACGCATGCCGATGTAGGTCTCGGACGCCGCCTGGTTCGCCCGGGCGCAGCTCCGCCCGTGCTCGACGTGCAGCTTGCCCGGCGTGTCCATGACCACCGAGCGCTGCTGCTCGGTGGGATTGACGTAGGGCGCGGCGTCGATGATCGCGTAGACGTCCTCCGGCGACTCGAGCGACGCGGGCGGCGTGTAGCTGCAGGCCTGGAGAAGATTGACACCGACCGCCGCGACCGCGATCGCGGCCGGAGCGAGCAGGCGTCCCCAGGACGACGTGCGGAGCGGCCGAGGACGGCCGGCGTCGAAGGCTGCTGTGGCGTACGAATTCATGTTCTGACTCCCTCCCGCGGCGCGGCGGCGCGCCGTCGCGGAGGCGTCGAGCAAGGACGGTGCCGCTGGCGGAGCCCGCGTCCCTGCGGTGCTTCTGGACCTGGGCTCGAGCTCGGCGCGCGAGCCGCGCTCGAGCATGCCGGGGCGATATATCGCCCGGATCCTTCGCAGCAGCGGCGCGATCGTCGCCGGGCTGCGGTCGTGTCCGACCGCGTGACCGCCGCGCGGGAGACGGGTATCAGTCGAAGCTGGCATGAGTGGCATGAGGCTCCTCGACGCGTTGCTCGAGATCCGCTTCGCCGACGCGGTCGACATCCTGCTCGTGACCTTCATGGTCTACACGGCGGTGATCTGGATCCGCCGCACGCAGGCGGCGCTGGTCGCGGGCGGCATCGTCATCCTCGCCGGGCTCTACATCGCCGCGCGCTCGATCGGCCTGCAGCTCACGGCGTGGCTCCTGCAAGGCTTCTTCGCGGTCTTCCTGATCATCATCGTCGTCATCTTCCAGGAGGAGCTGCGCCAGCTGTTCGAGCGCCTCGCGCTGTTCAGCCTGCGCCGTAGCCGGCGCGTCCAGACACCGGCCAACGCCGCCGACATCCTGGTCGAGTGCGCCGCGGACCTGGCGCGCGACCGGATCGGCGCGCTGATCGTCCTGCAAGGGGAGCAGCCGCTGCGGCGCCACGTGCGCGGCGGCATCGAGCTCGGGGCGAAGATCTCGACGCCGCTCTTGAAGAGCATCTTCGACCCGCACTCGCCGGGGCACGACGGCGCGGTGATCGTCGAGAACGACCGCGTCGCGACCTTCGCCGCGCACCTGCCGCTGTCGACGGACTTCCAGCAGCTCGCCGGGATGGGCACGCGGCACAGCGCGGCGCTCGGCCTCGCCGAGCTCACCGACGCGCTCTGCCTCGTCGTGTCCGAGGAGCGGGGGCGGATCTCGGTCGCGAAGGACGGCAAGCTGCGCACGCTGCGCGACGCGAACGAGCTGGCCCGCGTGCTGGCGGCGTTCAACGCGGCGCGCGAGCCGGTGCGGAGCCCCCGCCGCATCCTGCGCCGCGTGCTGTTCGCCAACTGGGTCGAGCGCCTCGCCTCGCTGGCGGTGGTGCTCGGGCTGTGGCTGCTGTTCGTGCCGGGCTCGCGACCGGCGGAGATGATCCTGCGCGTGCCGGTCGAGGTCATCAACCTGCCGGTCGGCGCGACGGTCGAGAAGATGGAGCCCGAGGAGATCGAGGCGACGTTTTTCGGCCCGCGCCGCGCCTTCGCGCTCTTGAACTCGCGCGACCTCGCGGTGACGGTCGACGCGAGCCGCTCGAAGCCGGGGCGCAGCACCTTCACCATCTCCGAGGAGAACCTGCGCCACCCGCCGAACCTCACGGTGCAGGGGTTCAAGCCGCAGCGCGTGCGCATCGCGCTCGCCGAGGTACCCGCGGTGCAGGAGGAGGCGCCTGCGCGGGCAAACGGCAAGCGTGCCGGCAACGGGGGTGGACGCTAGCCTGGGCTCCGTTCCGAGGCGTTGCGCGAGCGCCCGCCGAACGTGGCGAAGAGCGAGGCTCGCGAAGGAGGGGATCGATGCAGCCGCAGCATCTCGAGTGGGATACGCCGATGTACCGCCTGGCGGTCGCACAGCTCGATCGCACCGCGGAGATCATGGGCCTGCAGGAGAACATCTGGCACCGTCTTCGCACCCCGCAGCGCGCGCACGTGGTGTCCTTCCCCTTCCGCCGCGATTCGTACAACGTGGTGGAGACGGTGTTCGGCTATCGCGTGCAGCATCTCACCACGATGGGCCCGACCAAGGGCGGCATCCGCTACGACGAGGACGTCGACCTCGGTGAGGTGACCGCGCTGTCGATGTGGATGTCGTGGAAGTGCGCGATCATGGCGCTGCCGTTCGGCGGCGCGAAGGGCGGTTTGCGCATCAACCCGAAGGAGTTCTCGCAGGCCGAGCTGCAACGCATCACGCGCCGCTACACCTCGGAGATCATCGACGTGATCGGTCCCGACCGCGACATCCCGGCGCCCGACCTCGGCACCGACGAGCAGGTCATGGCGTGGATCATGGACACCTACTCGCAGCAGAAGGGCTACGCGGTGCCCGGCGTCGTCACCGGCAAGCCGATCGAGATCGGCGGCTCGCTCGGCCGCAAGGAGGCGACCGGGCGCGGCGTCGTGACGTGCATGGTCGAGGCGTGCCGCCACCTCGGCATCCCGGTCGAGGGCGCGCGCGTCGTCGTGCAGGGCTACGGCAACGTCGGCTCGGTGTCGGCGCGGCTCGCGGCGGCCGCCGGCGCGCGCGTGATCGCGGTGTCGGACGTGAAGAGCGGCATCCACGACCCGAGCGGCCTCGACCTCGCGGCGGTCGACGCATGGCTCGCCGAGCACCGCGCGCTCGAGGGCTTTCCGGGCGCCGACCGCGTGACCAACGCCGAGCTCCTCGAGCTGCCGTGCGACGTCCTGATCCCGGCGGCGATCCAGAACCAGATCACCGGTGCCAACGCCGGCAGGCTCCGCTGCCGGATGGTGGTCGAGGGCGCAAACGGCCCGACCGACCTCGATGCGGACGAGATCCTGGCCGCGCGCGACGTGCTCGTCGTGCCCGACATCCTGGCCAACGCGGGCGGCGTCACGGTGTCGTACTTCGAGTGGGTGCAGGGCCTGCAGCACTTCTTCTGGAGCGAGGACGAGGTGAATTCGCGCTTGACGACGCTCATGCAGCGGGCGTTCGCCGAGGTGCTCGCGACGGCCGAGCAGCGCAAGGTCGACATGCGGACCGCAGCGCTGATCCGCGGCGTGAGCCGCATCGCGGAGGCGAAGCGGCGGCGGGGGATCTTCCCGTGACTCACGCTCACGCGAACGAGCGGCGCCCGCCCCGGCCGGCGCGCCGCGCGCTGCCCGAGGAGCCGCTCTGGTACCGCGACGCGATCTTCTACGAGGTCCGCGTCCGGGCGTTCTACGACAGCGACGGCGACGGCATCGGCGACTTCAAGGGCCTCGCCGAGAAGCTCGACTACCTGCACGACCTCGGCGTCACGACGCTGTGGCTGCTGCCGTTCTATCCCTCGCCGCTCAAGGACGACGGCTACGACATCTCCGACTTCACCTCGGTGCACCCCGACTGCGGCACGCTCGAGCACTTCAAGCACTTCCTGCGCGAGGCGCACCGGCGCGGGCTGCGCGTCGTCACCGAGCTGGTCATCAACCACACGTCCGATCAGCACCCGTGGTTCCAGCGCGCGCGGCGCTCGGCGCTCGGCAGCCGCTGGCGCGAGTACTACGTGTGGAGCGACACGCCGGACCGCTACCGCGAGGCGCGCATCATCTTCAAGGACTTCGAGCGCTCGAACTGGACCTGGGACGACGTCGCCGGCGCGTACTACTGGCACCGGTTCTACTCGCACCAGCCGGACCTCAACTTCGAGCACCCGGACGTGCGCAAGGCGGTCTTCCGGGTGCTCGACTTCTGGCTCAACCTCGGCGTCGACGGGCTACGCCTCGACGCGATCCCGTACCTGTACGAGCGGGAGGGGACGAACTGCGAGAACCTTCCCGAGACGCACGCATTCCTGCGCGCGCTGCGGGCGCACGTCGACCGCAACTACGCGGACCGCATGCTGCTCGCGGAAGCGAACCAGTGGCCGGAAGACGCCGTCGCGTACTTCGGCGAAGGCGACGAGTGCCACATGGCGTTCCACTTCCCGGTCATGCCGCGTCTCTTCATGGCGCTGCACATGGAGGACCGCTTCCCGATCATCGACATCCTGCAGCAGACGCCGGACGTCCCGGACGCATGCCAGTGGGCGCTGTTCCTGCGCAACCACGACGAGCTGACGCTCGAGATGGTCACCGACGAGGAGCGCGACTACATGTACCGCGTCTACGCGCACGACACGCAGGCGCGGATCAACCTCGGCATCCGCCGCCGCCTGGCGCCGCTGCTCGGCAACGACCGCCGCCGGATGGAGCTGATGAACGCGCTGCTGTTCTCGCTGCCCGGCACGCCCGTCCTCTACTACGGCGACGAGATCGGGATGGGCGACAACATCTACCTCGGGGACCGCAACGGGGTCCGGACGCCGATGCAGTGGAGCGGCGACCGCAACGCGGGCTTCTCGCGCGCCAACCCGCAGAGGCTCTACCTGCCGGTGATCGTCGACCCCGAGTACCACTACGAGAGCCACAACGTCGAGGCGCAGCAGAACAACCTGCACTCGATGCTGTTCTGGATGAAGCGCCTGATCGCGCTGCGCAAGGGCCACAAGGCGTTCGGCCGCGGCTCGATCTCGTTCTTGACGCCGAGCAACCGCAAGGTGCTCGCGTTCGTGCGCCACCACGAGGACGAGACGCTGCTGGTGGTGGCGAACCTGTCGCGCTTCGTCGAGTACGTGGAGCTCGACCTGTCGGCGTGGAAGGGGATGGTCGCCGTCGAGCTGTTCGGCAAGAAGCCGTTCCCGCCGATCGGCGATCTGCCGTACCTGCTGACGCTCGGACCGCACTCGTTCTACTGGTTCTCGCTCGAGCAGCCGAAGCGCGGCACGGCTGCGCAGGTCGCGGCCGGGGAAGCGCCGCTGCCGGTCCTCCACGCCAAGGGCTCGTGGCTGAACGCGCTGCGCGGCGACGCTCAGCCGGCGCTGTCGGCGGCGCTCGCACAGACCCTGCGCCGCCGCGGCTGGCTCACCGGCACGGCGGCGAGCACGGCCCGCGTCGGCCTGGTCGACGCGGTGGAGCTGTCGGACGCGGAGCAGGAGGCGCGGATCCTGATCGCGTCCGCCGAGGCCGCGGGACACTCCGAGCTGTTCGCCCTCTCGGTGACCTTCGCCGAGGGCGAGAAGGCGGTGCGGATGCGCGACCAGCATCGCGACGCGGTGATCGCCGAGATCGAGGTCGCGGGCAAGGGCACGACGACGCGCGGCGTGCTCTACGACGCGCTCGAGGATCCCGAGATCGCCCTCGGCCTGCTCGACGCGATCGCGCGGCGGCGAACGCTGCGCGGCGAGCTGGGCGAGATCGTGCCGTCGCACACGCGTGCCTTCCGCTCGCTGCGCGGCCCCGGGGACGCCGACGTCACGCCGTCCCTGATGCGGCCCGAGCCCTACCAGCAGGCGGTCGTCTACGGGAACCGCCTCGTGCTCAAGGTCCTGCGCGGGGTGACCGAGGGCATCAACGCGGAGCTCGAGATGGGGCTGTTCCTCACCGAGCGCGTGAGCTTCGTGCACGCCGCCCCGATCGCGGGCGCGCTCGAGTATCGGAGGCCGCGACGCGAGCCGGCGACGATCGCGATCCTGCAGGGCTACGTCCCGAACGAGGGCGACGCGTTCCGCTTCACGGTCGACCAGGTACAGCACTACTTCCAGCGCGCGCTCGCGCGCTCGGCGGAGATCGGCGAGGTGCCGACGCCGCGCGAGGGGCCCGTCGCGCTCACGGACCGCGAGCCGCCGCCGCTCGTCGGCGAGATGATGGGCGGCTACCTGGAGTTCGCGCGCCTGCTCGGCCGCCGCACCGCGGAGCTGCACCTCGCGCTGTCGCAGGACCCGGACGATCCGGCGTTCGCCCCGGAGCCGTACACGATGCTCGCGCAGCGCTCGCTCTACCAGTCGCTGCGCAACCAGGCGCTGTTCGTGCTCGCGCAGCTCAGAGAGCGCATGGCGACCCTGCCCGACGAGGTCGCCGAGCTGGCGCGCGCGGTGGTCGCGCAGGAGCAGGAGGTCGTGCAGCGCTTCGCCTCGGCGTTGCTCGGACGGCGCATCGTCGCGACGCGCATCCGCAACCACGGCGATTACGAGCTGCGCCAGGTGCTCTACACCGGCCGCGACTTCGTGGTGGTGGACCTCGCCGCGAGCGACATCCAGACGCCGGCCGAGCGGCGCATCAAGACGTCGCCGCTGCGCGACGTCGCGTCGATGCTGTGGTCGTTCCACCACGCGGCGCGCGGCGGCCTGCTCGGCGACGGCTCGGCGGCCCTCGTGCGCCCCGAGGACGTGCCGATCCTCGAGCCCTGGGGACACTTCTTCGCCCGCTGGGCCGGGTCGAACTTCCTGCGCGGGTACCTGCAGCAGGCGGGTGAAGCGTCGTTCGTGCCGCGCGAGCGACGCGACCTCGCGGGCCTGCTTCTCGTGTTCGCGCTCGAGAAGAGCTTCGACGAGATCCATCAGGAGATCGATCGGCGGCCGGGCTGGCTGCGCATCCCGCTGCGCGGCATCCTGGAGCTGCTGGGCATCGAGCACGCACCGTGATGAACGACCTGCGAGAAGCCGGCGCGGGCGAGATCGGACCCGCGCGGCACGACGTCTCGCTGCTCGGCGAGCAGGACGTCTACCTGTTCAACGAGGGCACGCACCTGCGCCTGCACGACAAGCTCGGGGCGCATCCCGGCGTCGTCGACGGCGTCGCGGGCACGCACTTCGCGGTGTGGGCGCCGAACGCGGCCGAGCTCTCGGTCATGGGCAGCTTCAACGGCTGGAGCAAGACCGCGCACCCGCTGCGCGCCCTGCACGCCTCGGGCATCTGGTGCGGCTTCATCCCGGGCGTCGCGCCGGGGGCGACCTACAAGTACCACCTGCGCTCGCGCTACGCGGGATACGAGGTCGACAAGGCGGATCCGTTTGCGTTCTGCAGCGAGGTCCCGCCGGCGACGGGCTCACGCGTCTGGGCGCTCGACTACGTCTGGCACGACGACGCCTGGCTCGCGTCGCGCGCGCGGCACGACGCGCTCGGGGCGCCGCTGTCGATCTACGAGCTGCACCTCGGCTCGTGGCGGCGCGTACCCGAGGAGGGCGACCGCTTTCTCACCTACCGCGAGATCGCACCCCTGCTCGTCGAGCACGTGCGGCGGCTCGGCTTCACGCACGTCGAGCTGCTGCCCGTGATGGAGCACCCGTTCTACGGCTCGTGGGGCTACCAGACGACGGGCTACTTCGCGCCGACCAGCCGCTACGGTGCGCCGCAGGACCTGATGTTCCTGATCGACACGCTGCACCAGAACGGCATCGGCGTGATCCTCGACTGGGTGCCGTCGCACTTCCCGACCGACGAGCACGGGCTCGGCTACTTCGACGGCACGCACCTCTACGAGCACGGCGACCCGCGCCAGGGCTTCCACCCCGACTGGTCGAGCTTCATCTTCAACTACGGGCGCAACGAGGTGCGCAGCTTCCTGCTGTCGAGCGCGCTGTTCTGGCTCGACGCGTACCACGCCGACGGCCTGCGCGTGGACGCGGTGGCGTCGATGCTCTACCTCGACTACTCGCGCAAGGCCGGCGAGTGGATCCCGAACCGCCACGGCGGTCGCGAGAATCTCGACGCGATCGAATTCCTCCGCCGGATGAACGTCGAGGTGTACGGCAACCACCCCGGCACGCAGACGATCGCGGAGGAGTCGACGGCGTGGCCGATGGTGTCGCGTCCGACGTACGTCGGCGGCCTCGGCTTCGGCTTCAAGTGGGACATGGGCTGGATGCACGACACGCTCGAGTACCTGTCGCACGACCCCGTGTACCGGAAGTTCCACCACGGCCAGCTCACGTTCCGCGGCATGTACGCGTTCTCGGAGCACTTCGTGCTGCCGCTGTCGCACGACGAGGTGGTGCACGGGAAGGGCTCGCTGCTGCGCAAGATGCCGGGCGACGACTGGCAGCGCTTCGCGAATTTGCGCTTGCTCCTCGGCTACATGCTGACCCAGCCGGGCAAGAAGCTGCTCTTCATGGGGGCCGAGCTCGCGACCTGGAACGAGTGGTACCACGAGACGAGCCTCGACTGGGATCTCCTCGAGCGCCCCGAGCACGCCGGCGTCGCGCGCTGGCTCGCGGATCTCAACGCCGCGTACCGTGCGCAGACCGCGCTGCACGAGCTCGACTGCGACCCGCAGGGCTTCGCGTGGGTCGACTGCAACGACGCCGAGGGCAGCACCATCTCGTACGTACGCCGTGCGAAGGACCCCGACGACCTCGTGATCGCCGTCTGCAACTTCACGCCGGTGCCGCGCTCGCGCTACCGCCTCGGCGTGCCGCGCGGCGGCTTCTGGCGCGAGCTCCTGAACAGCGACGCGGCCGAGTACGGCGGCAGCGGCGTCGGCAACCTGGGCGGCGTGCGCGCGCAGGAGGTGTCGTGCCACGGGCAGCCGTGCTCGGTGGAGATGGTGCTGCCGCCGCTCGCGATCGTGGTGCTGGCGCCGGCGGACCGGGCGGCGCGGCGGCATGGCGACCGCGATGGCGCGGACGCCGGCGGGGAGCCCGGCGAAGCAGGCGGGGACGGTTCGCTGGTCGAGTGAAGGGCGCGCGTCGGCCTTGCCGACGTCAGCGGCGGCGTGGAAGGTCCTCGGCGAGCGGGTTCAGCGTGCGAAGCGCCGGAAAGCGGCCGAAGTCCCGGTCGGCGGTCCACAGCACGTCGACGCCGTGCTCGAGGCATATGGCTGCGATGCGCGCATCGTGGACCTTCGGTCCGGCGACCCGCGCCGCCTGGACGAGCGACCGGATCGTGTTCCAGTGCCCCGAGCCCTCGCCAAGGACGACGACGCTCGGTGACTCGAGCCACGAGTCGACCTGGTCGAGGGCGGCGTCGGCGGGCGTCGGGGGATCGAAAATGCGAGGATGGCTCACGATCGCGAGGAACTCGTGGATGCAGGGCCAGGGAATCGCCCACGGTGCGCGGCCTTCGGCCAGCCCGCGCATCCGGGTGGCGGCGCGATCGTGCCATTCCGAATCGACGCGGTGCGCGTAGACGAGCACGTTGGTGTCGAGCGCGATCACCCGCCGCGGCCCTCGTAGGCGGCGTCGCGGATCTCGTTCCAGCCGGCATCGCGGAACTCGGGCTGCAGGCCGCGGCCGGCGAAGCTCGCGTCGCGAAGTCGGAATTTGGTCTTGCCGCGTCGCTCGCGGAGCACGGCGCGCAGGCCGGATTCGATCAGCTCGCGCAGGGTCGTCCGCTCGCGGGTCGCGAGTGCCTTTGCCTCCTCGAGAAGCGCGTCCGCGATCTCCACCGTCGTCTTCATATGGGTACCCATATCAAGATACCCATAGGGACGTCAAAGGGCGCGTTTATCGCGCCTATCCGCTCGGCCACCTCGGACTCCCGACCTCGATCGCGCCACCGCTGCCGGCGCGGTCGCCCCCCGGGCTCACGCAGGAGTCATTCGCCTGGGCGTGACGCGGCTCTTGGAGTCACTCGGCGCGACTACCGATGTGAGAATCGGGCGGTCATCGTGCGTCGCCGTCGCGAGGTTCCGGGCCGATCGGGGGCGCGAAGACGTCGCGGCCAGATTTCCCTTGACCGGCGCTTTGTCCGCTGCGTACTTTGCGGGCACCGGGGAATTCCTGTCCGCCGCCCGTCCGCCCTCGCACCGCGCTGACGCCGAAGCCGTGCGTCAATCTCCCCTCGTACCAGCTCCTCTTCGTACCAGCGGCCCACACACCGCACGATGGGTTGCCGCAGTCGGGCATGCACAAAGGAAGCCGATTCCGTGACGTCACGCAGGCCGACGTCTACCCAACAGGCTGCAACGTCCACTCCTGGGATACCGAGGGCACGACGAGCGGGTTCGGCAAACTCGTGGTCGGCTATGACGTGTCGCTGCGTGTGCTCTGAGCCGTTCGACAAGGCCGCCTACGGGGTAAGCGAGATGGCCGCGACGGTGCAGCTCGACCCGACATCATGGCCGAGGATGTCACCGGCCGTCGATCGGCAGGGGAAGTCTTCGCCGAGCGGTGGCGCCCCGCCGACGCATTCGAAGGTCACCGAGATAAGCGCGCCTGACTGAATCTCGATGCCCGGCGAGACCAGCGCCGCCTTTACGAAGGGCGGCACGGACTGATCGAAGTCGGCGGCCCCGAACAGGCCGCCGTTGATGCCGGTCAGGTTCTGGACGCGCTCGGTAACCTCGGCCTGGGATCCGGTTCCTGGCATGGTCACCTTGGCGGCCGGGTACTCGAGATCGAGTTCGACGCCGAGCACGCCGTCCTCTTCGAAGTTGACGTCGACGACCACGGTCGCCCGCGAGCACCCGAGCGGCTCGCAAGATGCCGCGCAGACGTCCGCGGCGAGCAGCACGCACTGCTGGTCCCAGCCGGTCGTGCAGCACCTGAAGTCGACCGCGCAAACGGCCTCGGCGCAGCCGCCGCAGCTTCGATGGAGCGCGAGGCCGGTCCGGCAGACGTCGTGACACTGCCCGGCGGGGACGCAAAGTCGGCGGGCCATACGCCGGCGCTCGGCCAGCGGGCGCCCCGAGCCGAACTGGCCGAAGACAAGAGTCTCGACGGACGGCTGCTCCGTGCAGCGCATGTTGTAGCAGAGGAAGCCATTCCCGAGGTCCTCACCGAGAAGCCCCTCGCGCGGCGCCTTGTCGGCGGGTACGCAGATCTCCCGCGGCCTCGGTGCGCCGCGGGGAACGAGTTCGCAGCCTTCCTCGACGTGGAGCTCGGAGGTGCTCGGAAACACGACCAGCGGCTGTCGTGCGTGCTCGTTCACCACCCAGCGCTCCCCGTCCGCCTTCAGGCGGTAGCACGCGAGGTGGTCGAACGGAGCTCCTAAGGCGCTGCCTGCGATGCTCATCGCGAGCGCGATGCCTAGCACCGCGACGAGCCGCCGCCCCACGGTCCCTATACCGATGACTCTCATCTCGCTTCTCCAACGTTACGGTGATGGTGGCGGGGCGCACAGCGGTGCCACGGCGTTGCCTAGAACTGCGCTGAACAAGATCACGACGTCGTTGGTGTTGATCGAGCCGTTGCTGACGATGTCGCCGCACGCCAGCGCGCCGGCCCCGCCGCACAGTGGAGACGGATCGGGATTCTCGAGCACGGCGCGGAACAGGAGCACGACGTCGGCCGTCGAGATGGTGTTCGACGCGTTCAGATCACCGCAGCCCGGCTTGTCTTGTGCATCGCCCTCGAAGTTGTCGAAGGCGTAGGAGATCGTCGGATCGAAGCCGCCGCCGAAGCCGAAGCGCTGTGCCTCGCTGTCGTACCAAACGGGTATCGTCGCCGATCGGATCAGCTTGCTCTGCAGCTCCTGGCCAGCTTGGTCGTAGAGGACCATCCGCGCGAGCAGGCCGTCGAAAGAGCCGCCGCCGAGGTTTCTGACCGTCCCGACGTCCACGACCATACGGTACCTTTGGCCGACGGTCAGGGTGTCCCAGGTAGCCGGGTCGGAGAATTCGATGCCGGGCCCGCTGCCGGCGACGCACTCGTTGTACCCGGGAAAGTTCTCCTCGTCCCCGCCAGCGAGCAGACCGATCACGTAGCGACCGTCGGCGATGTTGCGAAAGAGGGTACCCTGTACGCCGGTGTGACACGCGGGATGCGTCACCGGAAAGATGGTCGGATGGTGCCCCCCCGACGTGAAGTGCTCGGCCAGAACGAAATCGACCTCGCCGTGCCGCAGCTCGCCAGCGTGCTCTTGGTGCGAGATCACGAAGTGCGCTTCGAGGCCGTCCGCGCCGACAATCGGGTTGTCGTTCGAACACCCGTTCGGACACGCCGAGAAGCTGCAGGACGGACAGTTCGAGCAACAGGGCCGGCCGGTCTGGTTGGAGACGCCGTCGTTGCACTGCAGATCGAACGTCCGTCGCGTCTCGAGGCGATCGTCGACGGAGTCCCAGTGCAGGTGATGCCAGCGCTCACACCACCGGCGTAGCGATGGCAGCTCCGAGAAGGGCGTCGTGGTGAACGGGTCCGTGAGGTCGGCGGCGAAGGACGCTGCAAACGCCCACGGCCAGCAAGCGACCAGCAGCACGGCTATGCATCGCCTCATGTGCATCCCTCGAGCTCCTACGCTTACGGCGCCACCGCGCCCCCCCAGATGGTGATCTGCCCGAGCCCTCCCGGCAGCTCGGCTCGCTGCCAGGAAGCGCCGGCATCCGGCGTGAAGAGGACCGGATTGCCGAGGGCGGCATCGCCGACAGCGATAGCGCGCGAGTCATCGACGATGAGCCCGAACTGCAAGCCCCCGCCGGTGATCGGAAGGCCGAGGGGGATGTCTGACCAGGAGCGCCCCGCATCGCGGCTCTGCAGAAGAAGCGGCGTGTCGTCGCCGAGCTCGCTGGCCCGCGTGCCGAAGATCCACCCGACGCCCGACGGGAGAAACTCGACGTCGAGAAAGCGCGGCAGCCGAGCCACGACTAGGTCCGCAAACCTGCGCTCCGACCAGCTTGCGCCACCGTCGTCCGACCCGAGCAGAGCGCGTGGCGTTACGACCCAAAGCCGGCCATCACCTGCGCACTCAGGTCCCACCGCCCCGTCGATCGATATCGATATGTCGCGCCAGGTCGCACCGCTATCGGAGCTCGAGAGCGCGAAGGTCGACCCATCGAAGCGGTTTCCCACCGCGAGGCCGACGCCGGCGTCATCCAGACAGATGCCGTCGAGAAACGTGCGCACGTGTTCTCCGGGGAGTGGAATGGCCCGCCAGTCGCGCCCGCCGTCCTCGGTGTGAAGCAGCAAAGGCAAGCTCTTCGCTGGAACGGGCGAGTCGTCAGTGACGGCTTCGCCCACCACGAGCGCGGTGCTCGAGTCTCGGGCGAAGACGCTGCGCAGGATCGGCGGCCCGGTGAGCAGCGTGGTGATCCCGCCGCGCTGGTCTGCCCAGGTAGCACCGCCATCATCGCTCCGTTGCAACCCGCCGTCCTGCGTGACGAGCCAACCGACGTCCGCCGAACCGAAGTCGACGTGCGCCCGACCCCCGTCGGGGAAGGTGCCGGCACGCGCCCACGTCGCGCCGCCATCGTACGATCGAAGGACGACGCCGCTCTGATCAGGCCCCGCCCGTTCCGTCGCGACAAGCCAGGCGTGGCGGGCTGCACCGCCGCAATCGGGGCTGCCCGCGTCGCCTCCACTGCCGCACGCGCAAGCGAGCGTCACGCAGAGCACGGTCGCTAGCGGACGTCGACGCTGCGCCATGCTGTCGACGGATTGACGTCCAGACTTTCCTGCGACCATGTGCGACCGCCGTCGGGGCTTCGCAACAAGCGAGACGACTTGCCGTCCAGTCCCTGCTCGATGCACCACACGAGATTCGGCGTTTCATGGGCGCAATCAATGATTGTGCTCGGCTGTGCGTCTTTCTTGTCTTGGAACGGAGCCAATCTCCCAGCGCTTTCCCCCGTCGCGGGTGTAGACGACGAGCGGACCGACGTTTGGCTGCAGCTGCGTACCAGCTGCGACACCAGCGCTCTCGTCATTAAAGCTTAGCGTCCGTAGCTGGCCCTTGCCGGGAAAGCGGATCGTCTGGAGCTCCCACGGAGCGCCGAGAGCCGCCGAGTAGACCACGAAACGGTCGAAGCTCCTGCCCGGTGAGCGCGCCAGCTGGCCGGCGATCCAGCGGCGATCACCAGCGCCCGACGCGGCTACGGGTCGAAAGAGATCGGTCGCCAATCCGCCCAGCTGTCGGTCGCCGTTCGCGCTTCCGGCGCAGCGGTTGCCGGGCGACTGCCCCACGAGCGCCCCGAGGACGCAGCCCTCCTTCAGATCGCGCAGCCACACCCGTGGCGACAGTGGATCGAGGCGCAGCAGCTCCACGGCTGCGGTTTCGCGAATGACGCTCAACGAGGCGCTGCTGAAGGGCAGACCCGGCTCCTCGACGATCCGGGTCCACGTCCTGCCGCGATCTTGGCTCCGGAAGACGATCGGTCCGAGGTCGAGCCCCGAGTGCACGAGGATCCATCCGTTGTCGCGATCGATGAATGCGACATCGCCGATCCGGTAATTCGATCCCAGCGCCTCGTCGAATACCGGCTGGGCGTCGCTCCACGTGATACCACCGTCGTCGCTGCGCAGAAGGGCTGGACCTCCGTCACCAGAGCGTCCCCCGATCCACGCCGTCCCATCCAGGCCGAAGCGCCCCACGAAGAGCGCCCGGCGAGGGTCGACGCCGGCATCGACGGGCTTCCACGCCCCGGCTGACCGGGCGAGGACGGAGCTCTGGCCGGTGATGTTGCCGCGCTCATCCTTCACGTACTCGGTACCGACCAGAAGGACGGTCTGCGCGTCGGCGGGGGCGCAGAGCATGAGCAACGCCGCCAGAGTGACTGTGGCGGGGAGTTGGCTGTTCCGCCGATCCACCGGTTTTCTTGCTGCGCTCATTCGACGACGACGCTACACGTCGCGCCGCTGATGTCCGTTCCGGACGACGTAGTGGCGTCGACGACTGTGCACGCGAAGTCGGCGGCGCCGACGGAGTCGCCTCCCGCGAGGCAGTCGAACTCGACCTCGGCGAATGCACCGCTCGGGATCGTGGGACTGGGTGAGATCAGCCCGACCTCGAGGCGCTCGTCGATCCCGTCGTTGTCGAAGTCGTCGTCGCGACCCGAGAGGATCCCGCTGGTCAGGCTCGTGAGGCGGGCCAGCACCTCAGGGTCGTTCTCCGTGCCGGGGATGGTCAGCTTGTCCTGGGGATACTCGAGACGGGCGACGAGCCCTGCGAGATCCGGGTAGCCGCTGAACGCGACGCTGACGGCAACCTCCCTCGTCGAGCAAGCTAAGCCTGGCTCAGCGGTGAGAAGCGCCGCGAATAGACCAACGACGATCGCGCCAACAGCTCTGCTCCGCCGCACGAGACCCTCCGGGAAGCCCTGAGATCGTTACCCGAGCACCCGAGCCGCTACGGCTCTTTCAACTTGCTTGAAGGACGACCCCGCATCCACCGCACTTCCGCGACTGGTGTGTGACGAATTGATGACGTACCGCGCCCGATGGCCCGAGACAGGAGCCCGACAGTTGCATAGCGGAGAGCGCCTGATCGGGCGAGCGCCCTTGTGCCGCAAGGTGTTCCGCGTTCTGGCAGGTGGACCGGCAGGCGTCACCATCGGTGAGATCTCGATGGGGGGTGAATCG
>JBFMAS010000784.1:0-12674 GCA_040755575.1 Thermodesulfobacteriota bacterium | reverse complement strand
GCCCGGCTGCGCTAGTGACGTCGCGTGGCGACCAAGCCGACAGCCCCGCCGCCCTCGGCCGCGCAGCGCGTGCGCGCGCTGGTCGCGCGCGAGGAGCCGCTCGTCATGGGCGGCTTCTACGACGGCGTCTCGGCGCGCCTGGTCGCCCGCGCCGGCTTTCCGCTCGCGTTCATGGGCGGCTACGCCGTCGCCGCCTCGCTGCTCGGCGAGCCCGACATCGGGCTTCTCACCCAGGCCGAGATGGCGGACGCCGCGCGCCGGCTGTGCCGCCTCGTGCCGTGCCCGGTGCTGGTCGACGCCGACACCGGCTACGGCTCGGTGCCGAACGTGGTGCGCACGGCGGAGCTCTACGCGCAGGCCGGTGCGGCGGGGCTCTTCCTCGAGGACCAGGTCTGGCCGAAGCGCTGCGGGCACATGGCGGGCAAGGAGGTCGTCGAGCGCAAGGAGTGGCTCACCAAGCTGCGCGCCGTGCTGCAGCTCCGTCCGTCGATCGACCTCTTCGTCGTCGCACGCACCGACGCCCGCGGGCCGAAGGGCCTGAAGGAGGCGATCGTGCGCGGCCGCGCGGCGCGCGACCTCGGCGTCGACGCCGTGTTCGTCGAGGCGCCGCAGTCGGTCGCCGAGCTCGACGCGATCGCGCTCGGCGTGCCCGGACCGAAGGTGGCGAACATGGTGGAGTGGGGCAGGACGCCGCTGCTCGGCCCCGCGGAGCTGCACGAGCGCGGCTTCGACCTGATCGTGTTCCCCGTCGCGGCGATCCTCGCCCAGGCGCGCGCTCTCGAGGACGTGTACGCGGCGCTGCGCCGCGACGGCAGCACGGCCCACGTCATGGAGCGGCTCTATCCCTTCGATCAGCTCAACGCGTTGCTCGGTCTCGAGCAGCACCGCGCGCGCGAGGCGGCCGCCGTGCCGATCGAGGTCAAGACGACGGCGCCGCCGCCGCGCCGCCGTCGCTCCGCGTGACGAGAGCGGCGCGCCGCTCGTGCGTCACGCTCGTGCGTCAATCGAAGATCGTCTCCGGCGGGGGCAGCAGGAAGGCGCGCGACGCGCTGCCCTCGCGGCCGTCCTCGCACTCGAGCCCGTAGGTGCGCGCCGCGCAGTCGGTCGGCGTGCCGATGCGGTCGATGCCGCGGCCGGGGGCGCGCGGGTCGTTGGTCAGCGTCACGCGCAACGGTGAGAGGAAGGGCGCGTCGAGGTCGAGCTGCACGAGGCGCACCTTCAGCCAGTACACGCGCAGGCCCTCGATGTCGGACGGCAGCGGCGTGAGCTCGGCGACGTGGCGGGGCGCCTCCTTGCGCCGGCAGCGCGTCACGCCGCGCGACGTCACGCGGCACTCCTCGCCGGTCCACTCGACCACCCGATCGAGCTGCAGCGAGTCGCTCAGGTGCAGCGTCAGGCCGTCGGGGACGGCGACCGAGTCGCCCGGCCCCTGCTGCAGCAGCTCCGCCTCGAGGAGGACGCGGCCGTTCGCGTGCTGCTCCGACGTCGAGCGGCGGATCTGCAGCTGGGTCGGGCGCAGCGTGCCGTCCAGGTCGTCGCACGCGTTGCCGAGGCCGTCGCCGTCGCGGTCCCGCTGGTCGGGGTCGGCGACGGCCGGACACAGGTCGATCTGCTCGGGGACGCCGTCCTGGTCGGTGTCGATGACGGGCGGGACGAAGCGCACCGCGAAGCCGGGACGGACGATCGGCTGCTCGTGTCCGATCTGCAGGGCGTCCGTGCCGCCCGGACCCTCGATGCCGATCGTCGCCGAGCGGCCGTCCGCGCCGTCCTCCGCCGTCAGGTACTGGAAGGTGATGCTGCTGTCGCGCTCGTGCAGCAGCACCTCGAAGCGGACCGGCGAGCCGCCGGGGAAGGTGGCGAAGTCGACGTACTCGAGGACGTAGGTCCGGTCGGGCGGCTCCCCGAGCGTCGCGATCGCCCACGAGCCGGTGATCAGGTCGTCCCAGAACGGGTAGAGCACGTCGTTCGGCTCGAGCGGCGTCGGGATCGCCTCGTTGAAGTAGTAGATCGGGTAGCGCGGCCAGAAGCCGACGAAGCCGTTGGAGCCCGGGTAGATCGCCGCACGGTGCTGCCCGTAGAAGTAGAAGCGGAACGGCAGCACGAGGCGCGGCGCGGGATACGCGTACGGCACGGGCTCGGGTGCGTCGACCCAGGCGAACGCCTCCTCGCGGCACTCGTGTCCGAAGTCGTCCGCGAGCGCGCGCAGCCGCAGGTCCATCGCGCGGTCGGCGGCGTCGACGACGACCAGCCGGGTGCGCGGCCGCTTGCAGACTCCGGCCGCCCCCTCGAGCCGGTAGCGCCCCGCCGGCACGCCGGCGAAGGCGAACGCTCCGGAGGCGTCGCTCTGCTGCGGCGCGAGCGGCGTGCCGTGCAGCGTCACCGTGGCGCCGGCGATCGGGCTCGAGTCGCGTGCGTCGCGCACGACGCCGGAGACGACGAAGCGGGGGAGCGACGTGAGCCGCACGTTCTGATGCAGCCGCGCGCCCTGGACGGCCTGCATCGTGAGCTGGCGGGACGCGTAGCCGAAGGCGGTGTAGGCGACGTCGTAGGTCTGCGCCGCTCCGTCGAGCGTGACCGGCAGCCGGATCGCGTAGGAGCCGTCGCCGGCGCTGGTCGTGCGGAGCACGAGCCCGTCGCCGCGCCGCACCGCCTTCACCTCGGCGCCGGCGATCGGGCCGCCGCCGCCGGCGCCGCGGACGAAGCCCGTGAGGCGTGCCGGATCGCCGCACGTCACCTCGCACGCGGCGAGCGCGTCGACGCGGCCCTCGCCGTAGGTGTTGTTCGGGTCGCCGTCCGCGTCGCCGCCGCAGGCGAGGTCCGGCACGTCGATCGCCGTCGAGGCGAGCAGCGCGCGCGTCGCCTCGACGTCGCGCGCGAGGGACGGATCCGCCGACCACAGCAGGGCGACGATGCCCGCGACGTGCGGCGTCGCCATCGACGTGCCGCTCAGGACGGCGTAGCCGCCCGGGACGCTCGAGCGCACGTCGACGCCCGGAGCCGTGAGGTCCGGCTTGGCGAAGCCGCCGAACGGAGACGGTCCGCGGCTGCTGAACGAGGCGATCTGGTCGAAGAAGTCGGTCGCGCCGACGGTGAAGGAGCCCGGATAGTCGCCCGGCGAGCGCAGCGTGCCGCACCCCGGGCCCTCGTTGCCCGCGGCGAAGACGGGAAAGATGCCGGCGGCGAGCCACGCGTCGACCACCGCCGCGTAGAACGTGTCGTCGCCGAACAGGCCCCACGAGTTGCTGACCACGTGCGGGCGGCGGCTCGGGTCGGGATTGCTGCCGTCGCGCGCCGTCGGCGCGAGCATGAACTGCCCGGCCGACAGCAGGCATTCCGTGGTGCCGAAGAAGCCGCAGCCCGCGGCGATCCAGCGCGCCCCGGGAGCGACCCCGACGTCGTTCGCCAGCGGCCCCGGCCCGTCGCCGCCGACGACCGTGCCGGTGGTGTGCGTGCCGTGGCCGTCCTCGTCGCAGGGCGCGGGGCAGCCGCCGGGCGGGTACCACCAGCTGTAGTCGTGCGCGAACGCGCCCCCGCCGAGGTTGCCGCGATAGCTGCGCGTCAGCGCCTCGTGCCCGAAGTCGACGCCGGTGTCGATCAGGCCGACGACGATGCCCTCGCCGGTGACGCCGAATTCGGTCCAGACGCGCTCTGCGCCCACCCGCGCCACGTTCCACTCGACGGTGCCCTGCGCCGCGACGAGCTTGCCGGGGCTCGGCTCGGGGATCGCGTAGACGCGCTCGGGCAGCACGGACTCGACGTCGTCGCGGGCCGCGAGCTCGCGGGCGAGGGCGAGGTCGCCGACCACGCGCACCGCGTTGACGATGTAGAAGGACCGGTGCGGGATCCCCCGCGCCGCGAGCGTCGCGACGAGGCTCGCCTGGCTCGCGCGTGCGACCGAGGTGAGGCCCTGGAGGACGGCGGCACCGCGCGCGTCGCGGTCCGGGATCGTCCGGGCCGCGGTGAAGTCCGCGCGCCCGCGCAGCCGGACGTAGTACGCCGTTTCACCGCCCGCGCCGAGGCTGGCATACAGCTCGGGGTCGATCTTGTCGGGCGCGCCGCCCGCCGGCCGCGGCCCCCCGGCGAGGGCGGCGAGCACGAACAGGGCGAGGGGCAGGCGGAGCTTGGCTGCAGGTCGACTCACGGGGGGCCTCCGGGTGGTGCCTTCCCGCGTCCTCGCACGATTGGGGCGTCAGCTGCAAGTTGGGTTTGAAGCGCACGGCGCCGCGCGCGTCGTCCGCCGGAGCCCGGCGCTCGCGCCGCGCCGATCGCGCCGAGCGCGGCTCAGCGGCCGCTCGCGAGCTTCTCGATGCGCGCGAACTGCTCGCGGGAGAGCGGCATGACGCTCAGGCGCGACTGGCGGACGAGCGGCATGCCGGCGAGCACCGGATCGTCCTTGATCTGCGCGAGGGTGACCGGCCTGCGGAGCTTCTTCACCGGCGCGAGCTCGACGGCGATCCAGCGCGGGTCGTCGGCGGTCGGATCCGGGAAGGCCTCACGCGTCACCTCGCACACGCCGACCACCTCCTGCCCGACGTTCGAGTGATAGTAGAGGACGCGGTCGCCTTTCCTCATCGCCTGCAGGCTGTTGCGCGCCTGGAAGTTGCGCACGCCGTCCCACGTCGTCTTCTTGTCCTTGACCAGCTGCTCGAAGGGGTACTTCGTCGGCTCCTGCTTGACGAGCCAGTACTGCTTCGCCACGCGATTCTCCTCTGCCGAAACGAAAAACGGCGGCGTGGCTTCGAGAGCCACGCCGCCGTGGTGCAGCAATCCGGCTGCGAGGGCAAGCGCCCGCGCGGCCGCGGCGCGCTCAGGCCGCCGCTTCGAACAGCCCCGCGGCGCCCATGCCGCCGCCGATGCACATCGAGACGATCCCCCAGCGCTTCTTCTGGCGCCTGAGCTCGAGCAGCAGCGTGCCGACCATGCGCGAGCCGGTCATGCCGTAGGGGTGGCCGATCGAGATCGCGCCGCCGTTCGGGTTCATCTTCGCCGGGTCGATGCCGAGCTTGTCGCGGCAGTAGACGGCCTGCGACGCGAACGCCTCGTTGATCTCGACGATGTCGATGTCGTCGATCTTGAGGCCCGCGTGCTTGAGCAGCTTCGGGATCGCGAACACGGGCCCGATGCCCATCTCGTCCGGCTCGCAGCCGGCGAAGACGCAGCCGCGGAAGAAGCCGAGCGGCTCGATGCCGAGCTTCTTCGCGCGATCCCAGCTCATGATCAGGTTCGCCGACGCGCCGTCCGAGAACTGCGACGAGTTGCCCGCGGTCACCGAGCCGCCTTCCTTGAAGGCGCCGGGAAGCTGCGACAGGCCCTCGAGCGTCGTGTTCGGGCGGTTGCACTCGTCGCGGTCGACGGTGACCTCCTTCTCGGACGTCGTGCCCGTCGCCTTGTCGGTGACCTTCATCTTGACGGTCATCGGGACGATCTCGTCCTTGAACTTGCCGGTCTGCTGCGCCGCCGCTGTGCGCTGCTGCGACGCGAGCGCGAGCTCGTCCTGCTTCTCGCGGCTCACCTTGTAGCGCTCGGCGACGATCTCGGCGGTGAGCCCCATCGGCATGTAGATGTCGCGCTTGTGCTCCATCAGCCAAGGGTTGAACAGGTTGGTCTTGTTGAAGTCGTTCTGCAGCATGGTGATCGACTCGAGGCCGCCGCCGATCACCGCGTCCGCGCCCTCGACCTGCACCATGTGCGCCGCGACCGCGACCGCGTTGAGCCCCGACGAGCAGAAGCGGCTCACGGTCGTGCCCGGCACCGTCACCGGCAGGCCCGCCATGATCGCCACGTTGCGTCCGACGTTGAAGCCCTGCGGCCCCTCGGGGAAGCCCGTGCCCATGACGACGTCCTCGATCTCCGCCGGATCGAGCTGCGGCGTCTTGCGCAGCACCTCCTTGACGCAGACGGCCGCCATGTCGTCGGGCCGGGTTTGGTTGAAAGAGCCGCGGAACGACTTGGCGAGTCCGGTCCTCGCCGTCGCGACGATGACTGCTTCGCGCATGGGCATCTCTTCGACCTCCGGGTGTACGGTTGGGAACCGGCCCGGTCGGCCGGCATCGTCGAAGTTCGCAGTTGAGCCACGTGCACGCAAGGTCGCCGTCCGGCGGGCGGTTGCCGGCCCGGCACGATCCTGGCACGTTTCCGGCGCGGCAGGAGGCGCGTGGGGGGAGGGCGTTAGGCATGCAGCGTCAGGGCGAGGGGAGCATCGGACCCGCGGTCGACCGCCACGCGGACGTCGCGGCGGAAGCGCGACGCGACGCCGCGAGCGGGGCACGTGGCCGCGTGCCCGAGTGGACGCGCTGCGACGCCTGCGGGACGGCGATGCAGTCGCTCGGGCACTGCAAGTGGCTGTGCCGCACGTGCGGCTTTCTCCGCACGTGCATCGACACGGTGTGAGCGGGTCGTGTCGCGCGCTGCCGTGCAGGGGAGGTGACGCTTGCGCGCGGTCGTGCAGCGGGTGAGCGAGGCGCGGGTCGACGTCGCCGGCGAGACCGTGGGACGGATCGGCCCCGGCCTCGTCGTGCTGCTCGGCGTGGGGCGCGACGACGACGCCGCGGCGGCGCGCGCGCTCGCCGTACGGATCGTCGGCCTGCGGATCTTCGACGACGACGCCGGGCGGATGAACCGTGCGCTGCTCGAGGTCGGCGGCGAGATGCTCGTCGTCTCGCAGTTCACGCTGCTCGCCGACACCGGCTCGGGGCGCCGGCCGTCGTGGAGCCGCGCTGCGCCGGGCGAGCTCGCGCAGCCGCTCTACCGCGAGTTCATCACGCGCGTGCGCGAGCTCGGCGTCGCCGTCGCCGAAGGCCGCTTCGGCGCGCTCATGGACGTCCACCTGGTCAACCACGGGCCGGTGACGCTGATCGTCGAGTGACCCTGGCGGGCGGCGCGGCCCGGCGCGCCGGGCGCGTCGCATGCGCGCTCGCCTTCGGCGTGACGCTCGCGCTGGTCAACTCGAACCGCCTCGCCTGGGGCGGTCATCACGTGATCGGCGCGTGGCCCTTCCCGATCGCGGCGCTCGCCTTCGCGCTGCACGCATGCTGGACTGCCGGCCGGCGAGGTACGGTGTGGGTACTCGTCGTCGTGCTGGCGGCGACGCAGGCCTGGCTGCTGCGCGGCATCCTCGCGCGGCGTCCCGACCCGGTGTCGAGCTGGGACCTGGTCGCGATCCACGAGCACCTCGACGCGAGCGGGCTCGCGGAGAGCCACGTGATCGTCGCGCTCGACTGGGGATCGTACTACGTGAAGTCGCTCTACGGGCCACGCGAGCAGCTCGTGACCTGGGTCGAGCCGCTGCGCGAGCGCGCCGATGCTCGCCGGCTGCGCGAGCTCGCGCGCCGCGTGTCGCGCAGGCTCGCCGTCGTGCGCCGGCGGGAGACGAGCGCCGACCCGGCGCTGCTCGCGGCCGAGGCGCCGCGCCTCGCGCGGCGCGACGTACCGGGGGTCGCGCCCGACGCCGACTGGCAGCTCTGGGTCGAGGAGTGAGAGGCAGCTTGCCCGAGCCGCGGCGAGCCGATATCGACCGCGGCGCCCGCCGGGAGGAGCTTCACATGAGGTTGGTGAGACGTTTCATCCACAACGCCGCCGCGGCCGCCGTCGTGCTCGCCGCGCCGGCGGCGCACGCGCAGAGCGGCGCGACGCTGACGCCGGACCGCTTGAGCTACATGGTCAACAAGGACCTGGCGGGCGAGCGCTGGACGATCAACCTGAACCTCGCCAGTGCCTCGCCGCCGAGCTTCCTCAACGCGACCGGCAACGTCTTCCGGCCGGACGGCAGCCCGCCGGTCTTCGTCCTCTGCCAGCTGCGCGCCGACTCGACCGGCACGCTCGAGGACCCGTCGAGCGAGCTCCGCTTCACCTGCCAGGGCGCCGACCCGTGCGCGACGACCGCGACCGAGTGTGCGCGCGAGAGCTGGAGCTCGATCTCCGCCGACGTGCCGATTCCGGCGAGCTTCTTCCTCCCGCCGGGCGGCAACGGTGCCGCGCCCGCCGTCGCCGCGAGCGCCGCCGAGCCGCGCGCGCGAGGCGCCCTCGCGCGGATCGCCGATCTCTGGTCGAGCGCGCTCGCGTGGCTCGTCGCGCCGTCGCAGGTCGCGTCGGTCGGCCCGCGCGCGGCGCACGCGCAGGACGGCGCACCCCGCGGCGCGACGCTGACCTACGACGGCTTCAACTACCTCGTGAACAAGGACCTGGCCGGCGAGCGCTGGTCGATCTCGCTCAACCTGGTGCCCGTACCGGACCCCGACGGCACCGTGCGCAGCGAGGCGATCAGCGTCACGGGCAACGTCTTCAAGCCCGACGGGAGCCCGCCGAGCTTCATCTACTGCGTGCCGCGTCCGGACTCGACCGGCACCCTCGAGGATCCGTCGAGCACCTTCCGCTTCACCTGCCGCGGGTCGAGCGCGTGCGGCGGCTCGGCGAGCGAGTGCGCCGAGAGCTCGTGGCAGCCGCTCGGCGACGACGTCGCGCTGCCGGCGAGCTTCCTCCTGCCGCCGGGAGGGCTGCCTGCGACCCCGCAGTCGGATCCCGACATCATCGTCATCGGCCGCACCTCCGACCCGCCGTCGATCATCTCGCCGGAGTTCACGCTCGGCGAGGAGGCCGCGGCGGCAGGCGGCATCGCCGGCGCGTGTCCGGTCGCGCGCCGCTGCTTCGTCCGCGTCGGGGGCTGCGACGCCGTGCCGGGACGTGTCGTCGAGCCCGACGGCGGCGGCTGCGGCTGCCGGATCGACGAGCTGCCCGTCGAGTGCGTCACGTGCGGCGGCGGCGCGAGCGGCAGCTGCGGCAACGCCTGCGCGTTCGCCGTCGGCAGCCGCAACGCGCGCGGCCTCTGCCTGCCGTGGAACGCGACCGGCGTCTGCGGCTGCTACCCGGTCGGAGCCCGCCAAGCGCTCGCGCTGCGAAGCTGCGGCGGCCCGCTCGGGGCCGCGTGTCCCGCGGCGCGCTGCTGCGTCGACGACCCGCGCGACGGCTGCGACGCGCAGAGCGGCGTCGACTGCGCCGGCGTCTGCGTGCCGGGCCAGTGCGAGCCGCAGGGCGACTGCGTCGATGCGTCGGGGGACTACTCGGGCACCAGCTCGGTGAGCGGAAGCTGCAGCTCGCCGGCAGGCGAGATCCCGATCTCCGGCTCGGACGCGTCGAGCTTCACGCTGGTGCAGCAGGGCTGCGCGCTGCAGGCCCGCTCGAACGGGGAGACCTTCGCCACCGGAACGGTGAGCGGCAACGAGCTCACGCTGACCGGCACCGCCGAGCCCTTCCCGATCGAGGGCTGCTCGCAGGAGACCACCAGCCAGACGTTCACAGGCACGCTGGTCGGCGACGACCTCGAGCTTTCGGGCACCATCGAGTCGAGCGCGAGCTGCGAGTTCGGCGACATCAGCTGCGAGCTGCAGTCGGACGTGAGCGTCGCGCGCTGAGCCTCGCGCGTCGGCTGCGTCCGCGGGGCCCTCGACCGCGTCAGGCCGCGCGCAGCACCTGCCCGGCGCGCTCGCCGGTGAGCTCGCCGCGCTCCACCGTCACGACGCCGTTCACCACGACGGCCTCGATGCCCTCGGCGCGCGTCACGAGGCGCGGTCCGCCGCCCGGCAGGTCATGGACGAGCTTCGTCTCGCAGTCGCGGATGGTCGCCGGGTCGAACAGCACGAGGTCGGCGTGGAAGCCGTCGCGCAGCACGCCGCGACGCGGGATGCCGAACAGCTCCGCCGGCACCTGCGTCAGCTTGTGCACGGCCCGCTCGAGCGGCATCAGCTTGCGCTCGCGGATCCAGCGGCCGAGGAAGTACGTCGCGTACGCGTGGTCGGCGAGCAGCGTCAGGTGCGCGCCCGCGTCCGACAGACCGATCAGGTTGCCGTCGTCGAGCAGCCCAGGGCCGCGCCCGGCGTCGGTCGACAGGCAGTAGCTGAACTCGGCGTGCAGCTCGTCCTCCAGCGCGACGTCGAAGAACGTGTCGAGCGGGTCGGTGCGGCGCGCCTGCGCGATCTCGGCGACCGTCCTGCCGATCAGCGGCTTCAGCTCCGTCCGCCGCACGAGCAGCACCTTGACGCCGTCCCAGTCGCCCTTGAACAGACGGAAGCCCTCGAGCTCGCCCGTCACGTCGCGCCGGAAAGCGGCGCGAAAGGCCGGGTCGCGGAGCACCGCGGGCAGCCCGTCCGGTCCCGCCTGCATCACGCGCCGCCAGCTCGGGAGCTGATCGAAGATGCTCATGCCGACGAGCTTGAAGTCGGTGAGCGTCGGGCGGCACGTGGTCTGCGGGACGAGGCGCAGGCCCTCGGCGCGGGCGCGCGCGACCTGCTGCTGGCCGTCCGGGCGGATCGCGCCGAGGAAGGTCACCGGCCGCCCGCTCGCCCGCGCGGCGGCGATGCTCACCGAGACGTCGATCAGGTGCTTGGTCGTGATCTCGACGAGCCCGCCCGGGAAGTCGCGCAGCGCGCCCGCGAGCTCGATCACCTCGTCGTCGCTCGCGGCCCGGCTCGGCACGGGCTTGCCGTCGCCGCCGAAGTGCGTCGGCGCCTGCGACGTCGAGAAGCCGAGCGCCCCCACCTCCATCGCCTCGCGCACCAGCGACCGCATGCGCGCGACCTCGTCGTCCGTCGCCGCGCGCTCGGTCGCCTCCTCGTCCATCACGAAGTAGCGCACCGCGGAGTGGCCGATCAGCGCCCCGACGTTGAGCGCGGGGCGCAGGCGCTCGAGCGCGTCGAGGTACTCGGGGAAGGTCACCCAGTCCCAGCGGATGCCCTCCTGCAGCGCGGCGAGGCTCATGCCCTCGACGCGCTCGAGCATGCGCATGATGCGCTCGCGGCCCGCCGGCGCGCACGGCGCGATGGTGAAGCCGCAGTTGCCCATCACGACGCTCGTCACGCCGTTCCAGCACGACGGCGTCAGCGCCTGGTCCCAGCACACCTGCGCGTCGTAGTGCGTGTGCGGATCGATGAAGCCGGGGCTCACGGCGAGGCCGCACGCGTCGATCTCGCGCGCGCCCTTGCCGGCGCGGCCGCCGACCTGCGTCAAGCAATCGCCGTCGATCGCGACGTCGCCGGTCGCGCCCGGCGAGCCCGTGCCGTCGACGATGGTGCCTCCGCGGATCACGAGGTCGTGCGCCATGGCGCAGACTTAGGACGCCCGTGGAACGGCTTGCAACCGGGTCGGCCAGGAGGCGACTCGAGACCCGGACAGCACGCGCGCAGCGCGCGGGCCGAGCGAAGCCCCCCGTTGAACTGTCCACCGTGCGCGGGCGGAGGGCCGGTAGAACCCTCCGCCCGCACCGGCATCAGGGTCAGGTCGTGGGCGGGTACAGGTTCTGGAAGACGTGGTCGGCGATGCGCCGGCCCTGTGCGATACCCTCGGTCTTGTCGAACGACCAGTGGATGCCGAGGTAGATCCGGCTCTGGCCGTTCTCCTCCTCCGCCTGCGAGAGCGACGTGAAGCTGCGCGGCTTGAGCTCGCGCACGTTGCCCTCGTTGTCGAGGGTGATGCCGTTGTACTCGTCCGACGTGAAGGTGAACGCGATCTCGTCGGTGCCGAAGAAGTGGCGCAGCGTCTGGAACAGCGCGCCGCCGAAGCCCGCGTGGCCCGAGGGATAGGCCGGGAAGGGCGGCGTGAAGTTCGCGGCGCCCGCGTTGCTCGCCGGTGCGCCGAGCGGCGTGAACGTCGCGTCGCCGACCGTGTCCGGGTTGCCGTCGCCGGCGCCCGTCGGCCCGGTGCCCTCGTCGGCCTCGCGGATGCCGGTCACCGGACGCCAGAAGTCGTAGTGGTACTTCGACTCCCAGATGCCGATCCCGGCGTCGGCCATGGCGACGTTGACCAGCGCCAGCAGGCGCGCCAGCTCGACGATGTCGAGGCCCTGCTGCTCGGCGAGGAGCAGCGTGAGCTGGTTGTAGAGCCGTGGCGGCGCGCACAGGCTCGGCGTGCCGTCGTACGCCCAGTAGATGCCGATCGACTTCTGCTCGTCCGTGCGCTCCGTGGGCGTCGTGTGGCCGTCGCCGCCGATGCGGAGCACCTCCTCGTACGCCGCGGCGTACGCCGCGGAGTCGAGCGCGGGCGGCGGCGGCACGCGGAACTGCGACGCGGAGTCCATGACGAAGGGCCGCACCTCGCCCCAGCGGGCGCCGAGCGCGAGCGCGCCTCCGGTGATGGGGTCGGGGCGCCAGTGGCCCGGCTCGTCGCTCGGGATGAACTCGATGCCGATCCGCGGCTCGGCGTGCGCCGAGCCGTCGTTCGCGCGCAGCTCGACGATCGACTGCGCCGCGCGGCGTCCGAGGTCGATGCCGGCGTCCTTGCTCGCGCCGTCCGCGATGCGCGCCAGATCGGAGACGAGCTCGGCGTCGAAGCTCGGCGCCTGCGAGGGAAACATCGCGACCAGCGCGTCGTGCGCGGCCTGCGCGATGGCAGCCTGCATGTCGCTGCCGGCCGTGTCGCGCGGCAACCCGGTGTAGCTCAGGTAGCCCCCGGTGATCGCGTTGACCGCCTCGAAGACGGCGATCTGCACGATGGCGATCGCGCGGCTCGCGCGCCCCGGACCGATCTGCTCGCCGTAGACGCGGCTCTCGCCCGGCTGGGCCGGCGCGTGGTCGAGGCCGCTCGCGTCGATCGCGACGTGGTTCCAGTGCGCGACCCAGCTCGTCGACGCGGGCGGCGCCGGTGGCGGGCCGCCGCCGTCGCCGCCCCCGCCGCAGCCGACCATGCCG
>JBFMAS010000783.1:0-4442 GCA_040755575.1 Thermodesulfobacteriota bacterium | reverse complement strand
CCTGGAGGGTCCGCCCGATCCGCCCGCCGTCAATTACGAATCTCGGACGGATCGTGCCGCGTTGCGCCCGCTCACCGCTCGAGCTCGAGCACCTGCTGGAACGTCGGCCGGTTGGTCGACGGGAAGGTGTCCGGGATCAGCCCCGGCACGAAGCCGGTGCGCGACGCCGGCTTGCGCCAGCGCGCCGGGTCGTCCTCACCGAGCTCGTCCGCGAGCGCGTTTGTCGTCCGCTCGACCGCCTGCCACAGCGCGGACGTGCACCTCGGCAGGGAGCCGTTGCCGCAGTACGACAGGTTGAAGCGGCCCTTGACGGGCTCGCCGAGCAGGCTCCGCAGGTCCTTGTCGACGTAGGAGTGGCCCTCGGCGCCGTCGATGTTGCGCACGCGGTCGACGTTCTCGAGCAGCTCGCCGAACACCGGCGACAGCACGGCCTCGACGACCGGACGCCAGAGCGCGTCCATGATGACCGGGCCGGCGTCGTCGAACAGGCCGTCGTCGTCGGCGTCGATCCGCGGCGCGTCGCGCTCGACCCACGCGTCGAGCAGCTCGACCACCTGCTGCGCGCGCTCGCTCGGTGCCCGGCCCTTCGCGAGCGCGCGGCTCACGACCGGCCACACCAGCGAGCGGATGTCCTCGGTCGCGGCGCGGTTCATCACGCCGACGACGTCGGTGAGCAGCACCTTCTGCGGCCACTGGTCGAACACCTCGACGCGGTGCGCGGAGCCGTAGGGCTCGTCGTCGCCGTGCATGAAGCCGGGCGCCGACTGGTTGTTCCAGTTGAGCAGCAGCCCGTTCGGGCCGCCGGTCTCGTGCGGGTGGCCGCGCTCGGGCAGGAAGCCCTGCCACTCGTACTGCCCGGTGCCGAGCGTCGGCAGCCGGCGGTCGAGGCCGCGCGGACGGCGCGGCAGGAGGCCGGAGGTGAAGTACGCCGTCGCGCGGCGCGAGACGTATGCCCAGTTGAAGGTGAAGCCGAACTGGTTGGCGGTGTTCCAGAACAGCGCCGGCGTGCGCGCCGCACCCTCGGTCATGCGCTTCAGCGCGACCAGGTTGAGCGCGTCGCGGCCGAAGGTCGAGCGCTTGCGCGACAGCGCGTACGGCTTGCCGTTCACCGTCGCCGTCGCGAACACCCCCCCGTGCACGGTGACGTCGTAGATCACCGGGGTGTCGCCGAGCACGCCCGCGTTGAAGGTCTCCATCGCGCGGCACTGGCCCTGGAAGACGTAGTGCTTCGACGCGCGCGTCGGCGCCGAGCGGTCCGGCTCGCAGAGCTGCTCCGCGTACACGTCGCGGACGTCGTGCCCGGCGGACGTCAAGCTCCACGCGTAGTTCTCGGTGCGGCCGATCAGGACGTACAGCGCGAGCCCGGGCACCGCGACGCCCTGCGCCTGGATGCCCGCGCCCTCGAGGTGGATCTGCTGGACGATCTCCGGGTAGAAGTAGCCGAGCTGCGGTCCCATCACGGCGAGCGAGTTGCCGGTCACCGAGCGCGACGGCGCGGTGACGAGGAAGTTCGACGCGCGCCGCCGCGCGGGCGCCGCGGCCGCGTCGTCGCCGGACTGACGCGGATCGATGCTCTCGATGGAGCCCGCGTCGAGCTCGACGGAGCCGGTGACCGGTCCGCCCGTCAGGACCGGGTACTCGAAGCGGCGCTTGATCGTGGTCGGCGCCTCGGGGTCGTCGAGCAGCATCAGGTCTTCCCACGCCGCGCGGCCGCGCCGCTTGCCGAGCTCCTGCTCGAGCGTCGCGAGCAGGCTGGCGTTCGCCGCCTCCGCGCCGCCGCCCGCCCCGAAGATCGAGCCGATGAAGGCGGTCACCGCGAGCACGTCGTTGACCGTCGCCGGCGCCTCGTCGATGCCGTTCGCCGCCCAGTAGGCGTTGATCCCGTCCGCGTAGGCCTGCGCCTCGGCGAGGATCTGCCGTCCCTCGTCGCCGTAGAGCTCGACCAGCAGGTCCGCCTGCGCGCTGACCAGCGCCTCGGCCTCGGCGCTCGGCGTGAAGCTTTGAACGCCGGTGACGAGCGAGAACGCGTCGATGTTCGGCACGTCGGCGACCGCGACGCGCGCCGGCCCGCGGCCGACCTGGATCAGCAGCCCGCGGTCGCGCGCCGTGGTCCAGCCGGCGCCGAACGCGAGGTCCTCGCGCGTCTCGCCGTAGACGTGCGGGATGCCGTACGCGTCGTAGACCAGCCGCAGCCCGGGCCGGCCGGTCTGCTCCTCGCGCGACGGCTCGATCGGCTGGAAGTCCTCGGGCAGGAACAGGCGCTCGATGTCGGCGAAGGTGACGTCGTCGCGCAGCGGCGTGAGACCCGAGTAGAGCGGGAGCTGGTCGAGCGAGTCGTCGCTCGTCGGCAGGCCGCCGTAGTTGCCGGGGGGCAGGATGTAGCGGGCGACGTCCGCCGCGGCGGCGGGGAGCGAGCAGGCCAGCACGAGAACGACGACGGGAGCGAGCGCACGACGCTTCACGGGGATCCCTCCATGGTATCCGTCGTGGCTACAACGGCAGAGGTCGGGGGGCAACCGCGATTCGGCGCGGCCGATTCGCTGCGCGGGCGGCCCGCTATGGCGCGCCGTGCGTGAAGCGGCCGTCCATCATGGTCATGTCGATGCGCGTCTTCGCGATGTCGTGCGGGTCGAGCTCGAACACGTTGCGCTCCAGCACCACCAGGTCGGCTCGCTTGCCGACCTCGAGCGAGCCCACCTCGTCGTCGAGCCGGAGCTGGCGCGCGGCGGCCATGGTGTTGGCGCGGATCGCCTGCGCGAGGTCGAGGCGCTGGTCGGCCGGCTCGAGCACCGGGGCGTCCCGCCGTCCGACGAGCTGACGCGTCACCGCGACCTGCAGCGAGTCGAGCGGCTTGTAGGTCGAGAAGTAGCTGGCCGCGGGCCAGTCGGTGCCGAACGACACCTCGCCGCCCGATTCGAGCACGGAGCGGACGCGGAAGAGTTTCCGCTGGCGCTCCGGCCCGTAGCGCTGCAGCGCGACGTCGACCGTGGCCGGATCGGCGGACATCCAGTTCGCGGAGAACTGTGCGATGACGCCGAGCTTGCCGAAGCGCGGGATGTCCTCGACGTAGATCAGATGCGCCAGCGTGTGCCGCCGGTCGCGCGGCGGGTTCGTGCGGATCGCCTCCTCGATGGCGTCGAGCGCCACGCGCGTCGTGCGCTCGCCGATTGCGTGGATGTGCAGGTCGATGCCGGCGGCGTCGGCCGCGCGCACCACGCTCTTCCAGTCCTCGAGCGAGAGCGGCGACTTGCCGGCGTCGTCGGGCTTGTCGGCGTAGGGCTCGATCAGCCAGGCGGTGTAGCCCTCGGCGGTGCCGTCGCCGATGACCTTCAGCACCCGCGCCTGCACGATGCCGTACGACAAGCGCCGCTCGAGCGCCTCGACGGCCGCGACCGCACCGCCGACGGGCGCCTCCTTCAGCACGTGGCTCGCGACGACGCGGAACGGCAGGCGACCGGAGCGCGCGAAGTCGGTGTAGACCTGCAGCATCCCCTCCGGGTCGTCGCCGAGCGGCGGCGCGCCGGCGTCGAACACGGTGGTGATCCCCGCCGCCGCGGCACGCGCCGCCCATGCGGCGAACAGCCGGTCCATGCTCTCGCGTGAGATCGGCGCGATGGCGTTGGCGATCGGCAGCAGGGCCGGGAGCTCGAGCACGTACCCCGTAAGCTCGCCCTGCTCGTCGCGGACGTAGTAGCTGAAGCCCGGCACCGGGTCGGCCGTGTCGCGATCGATGCCCGCCGCCTCGAGCGCCTTGCTGTTCACCCACAGGCTGTGCGCGTCGATCGAGAACAGCAGCGCGGCGCGGTCCGGGACGATGCGGTCGAGGTCGGCGCGGCTCGGCCCCTCGGGCGGGAACATGTCGACGCGCCAGCCGAAGCCGCGCATCGGGCCGTCGGGGTTCTCGCGCGCCCAGCGGGCGATCGCCTCGAGCGCCTGCTCGCGGCTCTCGACCTGCAGATCGACGCCGGCCGCGAAGTACGACCCGGCGAGCGGGTGCACGTGCCCCTCGACGAAGCCCGGCAGCATCATGCGCCCCTCGAGCTCGATCATCTTCGTGTCGGGGCCGACGAGCTTGCCGACCTCCTCGTCGGAGCCGACGGCGACGATCGCGCCGTCGCGCACCGCGACGGCCTCGGCCCACGGGCGACGCGGGTCGACGGTGTAGACGCGGCCGCCACGGAAGACGAGCGACGCCCGAGATGCTTTCTCGCTGCTGGCCGCGGCGCTGCCATCTGCCGGCTCGGTGCGCGCGGGCGGGGTCGCGGGCGCGTCGGCGGCGGAGGCGGAGCGCGTGCGGACGACGGTCCCGACGGTGGACGACAGGGCCCGCAAGAGATCGCAGGTCAGGCACATCGCAGCGCTCTCCCTTCCGTGCGCCGAGCTCGCGGGCGCGGTGTTGCCGGCCGGGTCGAAGGTCTTCAGGGCGGCTCGGGTGCTGCCCG
>JBFMAS010000782.1:0-7480 GCA_040755575.1 Thermodesulfobacteriota bacterium | reverse complement strand
CGCCGACCGGCGAGGCCGATCGCGACGCCGGCCGCGGTCGTGAGGGCGAGGGCGGCGCCGCCGACCACCTGCAGGAGCAGCGCGAGCTCGCCCCGCGCCGCGACGACGTCGCGCTCCGCGAGCGCGTGAATGCCCTCGAGCCGCTCCGCGACGACCTGCTGGAGCACGAGCCCGACGGCGACCGCGCCGGCGACGACGAGCAGGCGGATGGCCAGCTGCCGAGGCCCGCTCGTGGGCTGCGTCACGGCCTCCATGCCTGCAGGATTCGGCGCTCGCGCGCCCCGACCTGAGCGCCCCGAGTCAGCTGCTGCGCGAGCCGCTCAGATCGGCCAGCCCGACTCCTCGATCAGCCGCGCGACCCTCTCGATCTCGCCGTCGAGCCGCGCCGCCCAGTCGCCCGCGCGGCCGCGCCAGCCGAGCCGCTCGAGGAACTCCTGGCGGAAGCGCGTGTCCTCGAACAGCCCGTGCAGGTACACCCCGGCGACGTTGCCGTGCTCCCAGCCGAGCCCGCCCTCGAGCCAGGGCGACGCGCGCGGTCCGATCGGCTCGGTGTCGCCGTGGTGGATCTCGTAGCCGCGCAGCCGCGCGCCGCGCCAGGCGATCTCGGTCCAGCGCGTCGTCTTGCGCGGAGCGAGCCTGGTGCGCAGGTCGAGCAGGCCGAGGCCCTCGGCGTCGCCGTCCTCGACGCCCTGCGGATCGAGGACCTCGATGCCCAGGAGCTGCATGCCGCCGCACACGCCGAGCACGCGCGTGCCGCGGCGTGCGACCGAGACGATCTCGCGCGCGAGGCCCGTCGCGCGCAGGTGGCGCAGGCTGGCCGCCGTGTTCTTGCTGCCCGGCAGCAGCACCGCGTCGAACGCGTCGAGCGGCGTCGCGCGCTCGACCGGCACCACGTTGACGCCGTCCTCGTGGAACAGCGGGTCGAACTCGTCGAGGTTGCTCGCGTACGGGTACAGCACGAGCGCCAGGTTCGAGGCTCCGGGGACGAAGCGCCGCCGGTGGTGGAACGCGTCCTCCTCGGGCAGCGCGTGCCGCAGGTACGGGATGGTCGCGACGACGGGCACGCCGGTCCGGCGCTCGAGCCACGCCGGCGCGTCGCCGAGCAGCGCCGGGTCGCCGCGGAAGCGGTTCAGCACGAAGCCGCGCACGCGCCTCCGCTCGTCATCCGTCAAGCACATCCAGGTGCCGAGCAGGTGAGCGAACGAGCCGCCGCGGTCGATGTCGGAGACCAGATAGACGTCCGCCTCGCACTCGAGCGCGACCGCCATGTTGACCACGTCGCTCGCGCGCAGGTTGACCTCCGCCGGGCTGCCGGCCCCCTCGAGCACGAGCTGCTCGTGCTCGGCGAGCAGCTCGTGCAGCGCGTCGCGGACGATCGGCCACAGGTAGTCGCGACGCTCGAGCCACGGCATGCGCGTCGCGCGCTCGTCCCAGCGCCCGAGGACGACGACCTGGCTCGCGGTGTCCGCGCTCGGCTTGAGCAGGATCGGGTTCATGCGCACGTCGGGCACGACGCGCGCGGCGAGCGCCTGCAGGTGCTGCGCGCGTCCGATCTCGCCGCCGTCGGGCGTGACGGCGGCGTTGTTGCTCATGTTCTGCGCCTTGAACGGCGCGACGCGCACGCCGCGGTTCGCGAGGTGGCGGCAGAGCGCCGTGACGAGGAACGACTTCCCGGCGTCGCTCGTGCAGCCGAGGATCATGATGGGCGTACGTCGCACCTGCTGCGTCCTCCTCGCCGACTCGACCGTTAGAGACCCGGCGCGGACGCGGCAACCGTGCCTCGCGTGCGCGACGCGTGCCTTCGCCTGCGCCATCCAGCGATCATCGCTCGAGGGCCAGTACGCGGGAGCGGTCGCGCTCGAGAACGTCGCGTACGACCCGCAGCTGGGACGCGCGTGCCTCGACGCGCTGTCGTCCATCGAGCCGCGCTGTGACGTCCCGCTTCCCGAAGAATGCGCGCTGCCCGTCGCCGGCTCGTTGCCGCCGGGGTCGCCGTGCACGAGCTCGCTGCAGTGCGCGCGATCGCTCACCGACCAGGCGTACTGCCACCCGACCGACGGCACCTGCCACGTCGTCCCGCGCGCCGCGGACGGCGAGCCGTGCCAGGAGACGTGCACCGACGGGCCCTTCACCACCGAGTGCACCGCGCGTGGCGGCGCTCCTTCCGGCCCGATCGAGCCCGGGCGATGCTTGACGAACGACGGGCTCTACTGCTCCTCGGAGCGGGTGTGCGCCCGCCAGGCGGAGCTCGACGAGCCGTGCTCCACGCACGAGCAGTGTGCCGGCTCTGCCTGGTGCGACGGCGGACGGTGCGCGTCGCGGCACGGCGCTCCGGGGCGCCCGCGGCGAGCGCCCCGATTGCCGCCGCGACCGCGAGGAGCTCCTCGCCGGTGCGCCGGAGGTGAGCGCGGTCGCGCTCGGCACCGTGACGTCGCCCGACTTCCGCGGGCCGGCCGGCACCTGGCTGCCCGAACGCATCGGCGGCGAGGCGCCGGCGCCCGAGGCGACGCTCGACTTCCTGCTCACGCTGCCCGCGGGTGAGCCGCCTCATCCCGTCGTGCTGCTGCAGCACGGCTTCGGCGGCGACAACGACGTCGTCCTCGACCTGGGGCCGGAGCTCGCGCGCGTGGGGCTGGCGGCGATCGGCATCGACGCCGTGCTGCACGGCCGGCGCGGCGACCCGCTCGAGCTGCTGCGGGCGTCGCCGTTTCGCGCGCGCGACGTCTTTCGCCAGACGATCGCCGACCAGATGGCCGTGCTGCGCGCGATCGAGCGCGGCGTCGACGTCGACGGCGACGGACACGCCGACCTCGACGCCTCGCGCATGGGCTACCTCGGCATCTCGCTGGGCGGGCTGATCGGCGCGACGCTCGTCGCGGTGGAGGAGATCCTGCCGGCGGCCGTGCTCAACGTCGCGGGCGGACGCGTCGCGTTCCTCGGCCAGTCGATCGGGCTGCGCGACCTGGTCGGCGGGTCGCTCGCCGCGGAGGTCGGCCTCGAGGTCGACGATCCGCTGTTCGCTGCCTACCTGCAGCGCACGCTCGAGCTCGGCCAGCACGCGATGGACACGGTCGATGGGCTCAACTTCGCGCGCCGCTGGTTCCTCGAGCCGTTCCCGGGCGTGCGCCCGCACCGGGTGCTCCTGCAGGAGGGCATCGGCGATCTGCTGGTCGACAACGCGAGCACGGAGGCGCTCGCCGCCGCGGGCGGCCTGGTCGCCAACGTGCCGATGAGCGACCCGGGCGGCGTGTCGGGTCTCTGGCGCTTCGCGCCGCCCGGTGGGCACGGCATCCTCGCGCGCCCGGACGTGCTGCAGCAGGCGATCCGCTTTCTCGCGAGCGACGGCACCGAGATCGTCGACCCCGCCGCGACGCCGGCCGCGCGCTGAGCCGTGCGCGCCCAGCAGGCGGGCAGCGATCGCCGGACGACCCGTGGTATGGGACGCCATGCCGAATCCGGGGCGCGGCCGCGTCGGGCTCGTCCTCTCCGGCGGCGGGGCTCGCGGCGCGTACCAGGTCGGCGTGATCCGCGGCCTCGTCGAGCACGGCTTCCTGCCGCCGCGGACGGGCGGCATCGACCTGTTCGTCGGCTCGAGCGCGGGCGCGATCAACTGCGCGGCGCTCGCCTCGCATGCCGACGACTTCGCCGCCGGCCTCGCCCAGCTCGAGGGCGTCTGGGCGGGGATCCGTCCGGGCGACGTGTACCTCACCGACGTCGCGACGCTCGGCCGCACCGGCGTGCGCTGGGCATGGGACCTGTCGCTCGGCGGCGTGACCGGCCGCGTCGGCGCCAGGTCGCTGCTCGACACGAGGCCGCTCCGCCGCCTGCTGCGCGAGCGCATCCCGTTCGAGCGGCTCGACGCGAACGTCGCGTCGGGACGCCTCACCGTCGCGCTGGTGGCGACCGACCTGCGCACCTCGAACGGCGTGGTGTTCCTGCACGCGAGCCCCGACGTGCCGCTGTGGACCAGGCGGCGCTGGCGCATCGAGCGCACCCCGCTGCGCGCCGAGCACGTGATCGCGTCGAGCGCGATCCCGATCTTCTTTCCCGCCGTCGAGATCGGCGGCGAGCACTTCAGCGACGGATCGATCCGCAACACGACCCCGCTGAGCCCGGCGATCAACCTCGGCGCGGAGCGGATCATCGCCATCGGGGTCAGCGGCCCGCCGCCGCCCGTGACCGACGGGCGCCGGCAGCCGCCGCCCACCATCGCGCACATCGCCGGCGTGGTGCTGGACGCGGTGATGCTCGACGCGATCGAGGTCGACGTGGAGCACAGCGAGCGGGTCAACCTCAGCGTGCTGCAGTGCCCGGTGGACGCCGAGTCGCGCGTCTTCCGGCACGTCGACGTGCTGTGGATCCGGCCGTCGACGCAGGTGCGCGAGCTCGCCGCCGACCTGGCCCACCGCATCCCGAGGGTGGTGCGCTACCTGCTGCGCGGGCTCGGCTCCGACGAGGCGGTGACCGAGCTCGTCAGCTACCTCTTGTTCGACGCGGAGTTCTGCACCCGGCTGATGGAGCTCGGCAGGCAGGACGTCGCCGCCGAGCGCGATCGCATCGCGCGCTTCTTCGCCGGGCGCGCCGGGTGAGGAGCCCGGCCGAGTCCGACGTCAGCCCGCGACCGGGGCGTCCGTCCCCGGCACGTGCGCCGTCTCGGGCGACGCTCCCGCCGCCGGCTCGGGCGACGGCTCGAACACGACGCCGCGCGCGACGAACCAGGCGCGCAGGTCGCGTCCCGCGCGCCGGCGCAGCTCCTCGTTGATGTCGAAGCGCTCGAGCGCGAGCTTGAGCGCGCGCGTCGCCGTCTCGACCGGGTGGGCGCGGAAGAACATCGCCACCTCCTTGCGATGCTCGCGCGTCTGCAGCGACGCCGTGGCCTCGATCACCCGCGACACCATCATCGGCGGCAGGCGCTTCGCGAGCACGGCCCAGTTCTCCTGGATGAAGCGCCAGGCGCTCTCGCGGGCGGCGCGGTTGCCGAGCAGGCGGATCAGCAGGAAGCCGACGTCCTGCGTCGGGATCTCTTGTGTCAGCGTGAGCTCGGCGGCGCGCTTGGCGAGCGCCGGGTCGCGGAAGTCGCCGAGCGCGAGCTGGAAGCGGCGGCTCTCCTGCGGCGTGCGCGACTCGCCGACGGCGCGCCGCATGCGCTCGAAGCGCTCCTCGTCGCCGTCGCGCGCGACGATCGCGATCAGCGGGTCGACCAGGTTCGGCTCGACGCTCGAGCGGTCGCGCAGGTAGCGCTCGAAGCGCGGCACGGCGTCGGTCGCGATCTCCGGGTCCTCGCCGAGCAGGCCGACCAGGCGGAGGACGGAGCCGCGGCGCAGCTTGCGCTCGTCGTCCTCGCCGTGCGCCGCGTCCCAGCCGAGCTCGCGCCAGGCGTCGCGGAACGTCTCGCCGACCCAGTCCGCAAACGGCTTGCGGGTGTCCGCGCCGGCGCCCTCGACCACCTGGTCGTCGATGAACGCGAGCGGCCCGGACAGGGCGTCGAGCACCTCGTAGTCGGTCTCGTCGCCGAGCGCGCCGACCAGGTCGAGGAAGCTCGCGATGCGGGCGCGGCCCGCGCGCACGATCGCCCACTGGTGGCCGAGCAGGCCCATGCGCTCGACCGGCGTCAGCGCCGCGGCAGGCTCGATCGCGAGCTCGGCCAGCGTCGCGGGATCGTGCAGCACGCGGTAGAAGCCGCCCTCGCCGACGTTGCCGTAGAACCACGGCACGTGCTTGCCGCCCGGCACCGGGATGCGCTCCTTCGCGCGCTTCAGGAGGAAGCGCTCGACGCGCGGGTTGCGTCCCGCGGCGCCCGCGAACTTGACCACCATCGGCAGCGGCCACACGGCGCTGCCGCCGTCGGCGAACTTGGTCATCGGGCTCGCGCGGAAGCGCTCCTGCTTGACGACGAGCTCGGCGGGCTTCGCCTCCGCGTCGCGCTCGAAGCCGACCAGCGGGAAGCCCGGCTGGCGCACCCACGCGCGCACGATCTGTGCGACCGGCTGCCCGGACGCCCGCTCGAGCGAGTTCCACAGGTCGGCCGCGACGGCGTTGCCCTCGCGGTGGCCGCGGATGTAGCCCTGCACGCCGGCGCGGAACTTCTGCGGGCCGAGGTAGTGCTCGACCATGCGGACCACCGAGGCGCCCTTCTCGTAGGTGATCGCGTCGAAGTTCTCGGTGGCCTGCGCGGCGTTCTCGACCTCGGCGTAGACCGGGTGCGTGTTGGCGAGCGCGTCGAGCGCGAGCGCCGCCGCCCGGTGCGGCTCGAAGTTGTTCCACATGCGCCACTCGGGCTTCCACTCGTCGATCACCTTGAACGCCATCCAGGTGGCGAACGCCTCGTTGAGCCAGAGGTCGTCCCACCACTTCATGGTGACGAGGTTGCCGAACCACATGTGCGCGAGCTCGTGCGCGATCACCTCGGCGACGCGCTTCTTCTCGGCGAGCGAGATGGTCGCGGGGTCGACGAGCAGCAGCGTCTCGCGGAAGAACACGGCGCCCGCGTTCTCCATCGCGCCGGCCTCGAAGTCCGGCACGGCGACGAGGTCGAGCTTCTCGTAGGGGTAGGGCAGACCGAAGTACTTCTCGAGGCGCGCGAGCGACTCGACGGCCGCCTCGAGCGCGAACCCCGTCAGGTGGCGCTTGCCCGGCACGTGCCACACGCGCACCGGCACCTTGCCGGCGTTGCGGACCTGCGAGCCCTCGAGCTCGCCGACGGCCAGCGCGCAGAGGTAGGTCGACAGCGGCGGCGTCGTCTTGAAGTGGAAGGTCGTCGTGCCGTTGGTGTTGTTGGTGCTGCGCTCGAGCGGGTTGTTCGAGATCACCGTCAGGCCGGCGCGGGCCGTCACCGAGAAGGTGAAGCGCGCCTTCAGGTCGGGCTCGTCGAAGCACGGGAAGAAGCGGCGTGCGTCCGCCGCCTCGAGCTGCGTGAACGCGTAGCGCTGGTCGCCCACCCGGGCCATGTAGAGGCCGCGCAGCCGCTCCTGCAGGTTGCCGTGGTAGGCGAGGCTCAGCGCCACCTTGCCCGGGCCGACCGGGCGCAGGAACTTGACCTCGACGGTCTCGCGCGCGCCGTGCGGCACGATCGCGACCGCCACCTGGTTGATCGGCGGCCCGACCGGCTTCGCGCCCGGCACCATCGGCTTCGCCGGCGGCCGGGCGAGCTTGCCGTCGCGCGGCGCGATCTCGGCGTGGTCGATGGTGATGTCGGCGGCGTGCAGCTCGATCGACGGCCGCTGGTGCTTGAGCTCGAGCTCGATCACCACCTCGCCGCGGAAGTTCGAGCGCACCAGGTCGGGCAGGATGTGGACGTGGTAGCGGATCGGCTTGACGTCGCGCGGCAGGCGGAAGGCGGCGTCGGTGGTCGGCTTCAGCAGGACCCGCGCCTTGGCCTTGCTCTTCGCCTTCGGCTTCCTGGCTGGGCGCTTGGGACGCGCGGGACCGGCCGGCCGGGACGGCTTGCGCGGCTTCGCGGCGGGCTTGCCGGATCTCGCGC
>JBFMAS010000781.1:0-20413 GCA_040755575.1 Thermodesulfobacteriota bacterium | reverse complement strand
GGCGCCCTCGTCGAGGTCGTCGCACGTCGCGCCGAGGATGCGGTCCGCGGCGCGGCGGATCTGCTCGGTCGTGCGGTAGTTGATGCGCAGGACCTTCGAGCGCCCGCGCACGTCGATGCCGAGCGCGCGCAGGCTGAAGCCGCCCGGGTAGATCCGCTGTCCGGCGTCGCCGAGGAGCATGAGCTGCGGCAGCGCGCCCGAGCGCGCCGCGAGTGCCGCGAGGAAGCGCAGCTCGATCGGCTTCAGGTCCTGGACCTCGTCCACGACGACCGCGTCGAACGGGCTCGTCGCGCTTCCGTCCGACAGGCGCCGCAAGGCACGCGCGCAGAGGCCGCGGAAGCTGTCTCGCGAGGCCGCGGCCAAGTCGGCACGGAGCTGCTCGATCACGGTCCAGATCTGCTTGCGATCCTTGATGCTCAACGGGCGACCGCGGCCGCGCCGCTCGGCGTCGCGATACTCGTCCCAGCTCGTGATCCCTTGCGCGTCGACGACGGCGCTCCACTCCGCGACCACCAGCTTCGGGTCGAGCGGGGAGCCCGCGCGGCGGTGCGCCGCGTCGATGAAGCGCTCGATCTCGTCGTCTCGCGCAGGAGCGACCCGCTCGCCTGCGCTGCCGACGAGCGCGAGCGCTTGCGCGTGGACGGTGGAGACCGTGACGAGCTCGAGGTGCTCCGGGCGAAGCAGCAGCTTGACGTTGTGCTCGAGGTTCTCGCACAGCGTCGTGACGAAGGAGGTGAGGAGGACGCGCCGCCCCTGGCTCGCGAGGTGCCGGACGCGGTGCAGCCCGACCACGGTCTTGCCCGTTCCCGCGGAGCCCGTGACCTTCACCGGACCCGCGAAGCTGCCGGTCGCGAGCGCACGCTGCGTCGGGTGCAGAAAGCGCAGCCAGGCATCGAGCGGCTTCTCGAGGACGTCGGCGAGCTCGTCGTCGCCGACGACGAAGAAGCGGCGCTGCTCGTCGGCGGTGAGCGGGCGCTCGGTGACCGCGGCGCGGGCCACGGGCGCCGGTGGGGTCACGACCTCGCCGTCGGCGAGGCGGAGGAGCCGCTCGCCGACCTCCTGCGGGAGCTTGTCGACGATCTCGAGGAGCTGCGTGTCGTCGCCGAGGTGGCGGACGACCGGGAGCCAGTCGCGCGGGACGCCGAGGCTCGCGAGGTAATCGTCCGCGAAGCGCTCGGCCGGGAACAATCGCTCGACCGGTGCGCCCTGCCCCGCCGCCGGCGGGACCTCGGAGAGCACCTGCTCGACGCGCTCGACGGTCTGCACGATCTGCAGCTCGCCGGTCACGGCGTGCGGCTCGAACCGCCGGCCGCGCGCCCACTCGTAGGCCCTCTCGTGCTCGCCCGCGTAGAGCAGCGTGAGACGCTCGCCGTCGATGTGCAGGATCGCGCGCACGCCGCCCGTGATCCGTGCCGAGTGGATGCCGGGGCCGCCCGACTGGACCTTCTCCAGGTGGAGCCCGGGGTGGCGCGGGTCGTCGTGCAGCTTCGCGATCAGGTCGAGCGCGCGAGCCCGGTCGCTCGCACCCAGCCCTTGCGACGAGTCGAGGAAGGAATTGGCGACGAGAACCTGACTCACGGCTGCCTTCACTCCCGCGCGGTGGATGCGACGTCCTCCCAGGTCGTCGCCTGCGTCGGATCGATCAGCGCGACCTTCGCCCCGCCGCGAAGAAGCGCCTGGCTCGCGATCTCGGCGCCCGTGTCGCGCGCATCGATCAGATGAACGGGGTCGAGCTCGCTCTTCCCGACGAGCGCGACGTAGCGCCCGACGACCTTGCCTCCGTCGCTGACGTCGCCGCCCGGCTCGACCGAGATCCCGCCCCCGCTCAGCCGGGCGAGAAGCGCGCGCCACTCGCCGGGATAGAGGTCGGGGTCGAAGCCGGAGTCGCGGTCCGTGCTCGGGGCCGCTTCGGACGCGCGCTCGCGCAGGACGCCGAACACGCCCGGGTGCGCGCGCAGGATCGCTTCCCAGCCGTCGCGTGCGCGGAAGCGGACGACGCTCCAGCCGGCGTCCTCGAGGTCGTTCTGCTGCTTCGCGTCGCGCGCGGCACGGTCCGGAAGCTCGTGCAGCGGCCCGTCGACGTAGATCGCGACCAGGTGGTCGTCGTACACGAAGTCGGGCCGCGTCCCGTACTCGGCGAGGAGCACCTGCGCGCGCGACGGCAGCCGCAGGCCGTTCACCTCGAGCAGCCGGAGCCATTCCTTCTCGAGCTGCGAGCCGCACTGGCGCTCGAGCGCGTCGAGGTGCTCGGCCCGCGGCACGGGCGCGGGCGATGCGTCGACCTCCGCCGACGCGAAGCGCAGCAGAAGATCCTTCAGCAGCGCCCGGTCGAGGCTCGGGTGGTCGGGCTGGTTCATGTAGCTCATCAGGCAGTCGTAGCAGGCTGCCTCGCAGCGCTCGGTCGCGCGCGGCGCGCGCCCCAGGTCCTCGCCGGTGTCGGGGTCGAAGTGGCAGATCTCCAGCGCCTGGCGCGCCACGCGCCGGAGCGCGTCGCCGTCGTCGATCAGCCGTCGGAGCGCGCCCGCTCCGCCCTCTGCCGCCTCGAAGAAGAGGATCTGACGCCGCCGCGCGATCGACGGCAGCGGCTCGGCGGCGAGCTCGCCGTCCTCGAGCTGGAACTCGACCTGGATCGCGCGCTTCAAGGCCGCCTGGAGCGAGGCCATCTCCTTCATGTCGAGCGGAACGCGCGGCTCGAGGAGCAGGCAGTTGCGCCGATCCTCGACGTACGGGACTACGCGCTGCGTCCTGTTGCCGAGCGGCTCGTCGTCGGCGTCCGCGGCCTCCTTGTCGCTGCGCGCCCAGTAGCCGCGCTCGACGTCGAGGACGAAGCCGAGCACGTCCTTGTTGCGGCGCTTCCGCCAGCCGCGGTTCACGCGCCAGATCGTCGCGGCGCCCCCGTAGGCGAGCGACACGAGCTCCTCGCCGCCCGAGCGGACGACCGCCGTGCGGCACGAGCACCGGCCGTCGTACTCGGTGAAGCGCACTCCCGTCGCGACGTCGTAGCCGAGGCGCAGCCTCTCCTCTTCGTCGGAGCTGATCCGGTCGGCGCGGCGCGTGGAGACGTTCTCCAGGCGGAAGAGGCCGCGCATCGCGGGGGTCAGCGGGGCGTCGCACCACTCGCAGACGTCGAGCCCGGTGCCGTCTGCGAAGGGGTGCAGGTAGCCGCAGGCGCCGCACTGCTTGACCGCCGTCGTGACGACGCCGTCGCGCACCGCATCGACCGGCATGATGACGCGCTCGATCTTGTACCGCGAGCCCTCGTGGTAGAGGATCGCGCGCGGTCCGAACTCGGTGATGGCGAGAAAGCGCGGCCGCGAGACGAACTCGTCGCGCCCCTTCTTCTGCCTCCTGCCCGGGATGAACGCCGAGAGCGGCAGCCGCGGAAAGCTGTAGCCCGGGAGAAAGCCCTCGCTCGCGAAGTAGCGGTAGCTGTAGAAGTCGGCCTCGATCGCGCGCTGCGCCTCGGAGAGCAGCGCGAGCTGCGATTCCGCCTCGGCGCGGAGCCGCTTCGCGCGCTTCTTCGCATCGGGCGAGCTCGACGCGTCCTTGATGACCTTGTTCTGCGCGACCTGCTGCGCGAGCGCCGCACGGTAGAGGCTTCGCCAGCGGTCGCACGCCTGCTGGAACGAGAGCGGGACGTGCTCGACGACCTGACGCAGCCAGCCGTCCGAGTACCAGTCTGCCGCCGCCAGCTCCTCGCGCAGGCCCGCGAGGATCGTCTCGCAGCGGCGCAGAGCGCTCGCCCGCGGTGCCGGCGCGTCGATCGCCGCGCGCGTGGTCGGCTTGAGCTCGAGCGTCGGCTCCTCGCCGGCGACGTCGAGCACGTCGGTGAGCGACGAGCCGAGGAAGAGGCCCGCCTCCGCGAGCCACACCGCGTGGACGTGCGCGCGGATCAGGTCCTCGTTCGCCATCTCCAGGCGCGGCGGGTGGACCGCACCCGCCACCATGAGGCTCGGCCGGCGGAAGAAGTACTGGTCGTGCGGGCTGAAGCCCGAGCAGTACGAGAACACGATCGCGGGCTGGCCGCTGCGGCCGGCGCGCCCGCTGCGCTGCGCATAGTTCGCCGGGGTGGGCGGCATGTTGCGCAGGTTGACCGCGTTGAGCTGCGCGATGTCGACGCCGAGCTCCATCGTCGGCGAGCAGTAGAGGATCGGCAGGACGCCGCTGCGGAAGTCCTCCTCGCGCTGGATGCGGACGTCGTACGGCACCTGTGCGGTGTGCTCGTGCGCCCGGATCCCGGTCGCGTCGCGTGCGACGCCCGCGTAGAAGTCGCGAAAGAAGCGGTTCGTGCGACCGCCGGTCTCGCTCTGGCGCGGCAGACGGATCGGGTCGTGGAACGGCTTCGTCCCGTCGCCGACCAACCAGAGGAGCGACGAGGCGTTGAGCTGGTAGCCGGGCGGGTCGTCGGCGCCCTCGGGCTCGACCACGCGCTCGACGATCCCTGCCTCCCGCATCGCCTCGAGGAGCTGGCGAACGATCTGCTCGCGGTCCTCGGTCCTGAGCGGCCCGGCGAAGCCCTCGAACGTGCTGGGGCGGGCGAGGTACTGGCCGAAGCCACCGCGCCCCGAGACGAAGACGTGGCCGCCGAAATCCCCGGCACGCTCCGGGCGGGGGAAGAGCACCGACGCGACCTCGAGCGTCTCGTTCTCGTCGATCGCCCACGGCGCGATCAGCCGCGTCGAGCTCTGCTGCTTGATCTGGTCCTGGATCTGGCCGTCGAGGTAGTCGACCTTGATCGCGCGCTCGCGCCGCATGAAGTCGAGCAGCACCTTGGCGGCCTTGCGCCGCGTGTCCGGCGTCGCGCCAGCGAGCGCGGCATGGCAGCCCTGCCACGTCTCCCGGTCGGCGCAGACCTCGTCGAGCGACAGGTAGCGGATCTCGAGCAGGCCGCACTGCTCGAGGTTGGGCTGCGTGATCCGCCAGCCGCGCTGCAGGTCGCGGTACAGGCGGTACCCGAGCACGGAGCGGAGCGCGCGCTTGGTCTGCTCGAGCGCCAGGAACTTGACGTCCGGGTCCGCCGCGTACAGCTCGAGCGGCAAGCGCAGTGCGTCGAACACGCGCTGCACGAGCTGGTCGTGCTCGATTCCGGCGGCGCCGGCGGCTCGTACCGCCTCGTACAGCGCCGCGCGCAGCAGCCCCACCTCGACGAAGTCGTTGAAGTGCCCGGCCTGGAGCGAAGCGTCCTGCCGGTTGTCGGTGAAGCTGAGCAGCTTCTGCGCGTGGCGCTCGAGGCCGCACGCGCGGAGGAAGCGGATCGCCGACAGGCTCAGGATCGTGGTCGCCGTGCTGCGGCCTTCCGTGCCGAGCGTCGCGAGCTTGCCGAAGTCGGACCGGCTCGCGCTGCCGTACGCGACGCCGCACGCGAAGCAGAAGCGGAAGGGCGCGCGCAGCAGGTGGCAGTCGATGCCGTCCGGCGCCTCGGTCCCGTCCGGGCGCACGCGGACCGGTCGCGGCACGTCGTCCCTCCTGCTGCTCTTGACGACGCGCTTGCCGCGCCTCTCCTCGATCCAGTGCTCGGGCAGCGCGTCGACGATCGCCGCGTCGTCGCTCGGGAACGGATCGGTGGTGCTCAGGTGGAGGAAGCACGCCTCCTGGTCGTCCTCGTCCGCCAGCCGATCGGAGAGCTCGCGCGCCCGGAACACGCGGCGGCTCGCGTCGTCGCGCGCCTCGGCGACGCAGTAGTACTCCTGGCCGCACTCGCGGCAGAACACGAGGGGCAGAAGCAGGCGCTGCCGGTCGCCGGGGACGAACTGCTGTCCGCTCAGCGTCAGGTAGCGCTCGTCCTCCCGCTCGAGGGAGGCATATACGGTGTCGCCGCGGCTGACGAACTGATGGAGCCGGAAGGCGAACACCGGAAAGCCGGTGTCGGGGTTCTTCTCGCTGCCGTAGCTCGCGAGGAGCTGCTCGGCGATCACCTCGGCGCAGCGCTCGGGAGGCGCGCCGGCGAGCGCCGCGAGCTCCGCGGCGACGCCGTCCTCGCCCGTGATCGCCCGTGGCGCGGTACGAACGAGGCGACCGGTGCCGGGCTCGGTCGTGAGCCCGAACGAGGTCTCGATCCAGCTCGAGAGCGGGTCCGCGACGAAGTCGGCGAAGCCGTGCGGCGGCCGCCGCTCGCGATCGAGGACGCGCTCGCGGAGCTCTTCGCGGAACGCGGGGTCGGCGAGATCCCGGGGCGGCGTCACGCGGCGCAGCGTCTCGCCGATCACGTGCTCGGGCTCGACCGTCGCGCCGAAGAGCAGCGACGCGACGCGCGCGACCTGCGCTCGCTGCTCGTCGACCGTGCCCGCGGCCGCGAGCGTGGCGGACGTTCCGACGCATTGCACCTGCGGCGCACGGAAGGCGTCGCGCGCGCGCCGGATCAGCATCGCGACGTCGGCGCCCTGGCGCCCGCGGTAGGTGTGCAGCTCGTCGAACACGAGGAAGCGGAGGTGCTGCGTCTGAGCGATCAGCGGCCGCTCGTGCGGACGCGTGAGGATCAGCTCCAGCATCACGTAGTTGGTGAGCAGGATGTCCGGCGCGGCGTCGATGATCCCCTGCTTGACCTCGTCCTTCTCCTGACCCGTGTACCGGGCGAACGTGACCGGCTGCCGTCCGGCCGGGTAGCCGTGCTGCAGGAACTTCTCGAGCTCGCCCTCCTGGCTGTTGGCGAGCGCGTTCATCGGGTAGACGACGACCGCCTGGATCCCCTTGCCCGTGCCGCTCCGCAGGACGTGGTCGACGATCGGGATGATGTACGCGAGGCTCTTTCCGGAGCCGGTGCCGGTCGTGAGCACGTAGTTGGCGCCGCTCCGTGCTGCGCGGATCGCGTCCACCTGGTGGCGGTGCAGCCGGAGCGGCCCCGCGTCGACGTCCGGCGCGGGCTTCTTGCGAAAGATGCGGCGGCACTCCTCGTGCAGCTCTCCGGAGTCGACCAGACCGTCGATCCACTCCCCAGGCTCGAAATTTGGGTTGAGCTGGATCAGCGGGTCCGGCCAGAGGAGCCCCTTGCCCAGGTCCCGGTCGACCAGGTCCCGGATGCGCGCGTCGCGGAGCTCGATGAAGCTGCCGACGTAGGCGGCGTAGTCGGCGATCAGCCGATCTCGCATCTGGAAGACGTTCAAGAGCGACCTCGGTCCGGGAAGGGCAGTCGAGCCCGAGCGGGCGATGGAAGTCAAGGACCGACGCGCTCACGACCGTTCGCGTCTCCGATCGGCATTGGCCGCGCGGTCCGAGCCCGGGACAACCGTTGGCAGAACGGACCACCGACCGCTGCACGCATGCGCCGGAACAGGTCGATCCGGTCGGCGTGCCGGCGCCTTGTCGTCGGCGAGGGATTTGGCTTTGGCCGCCATCGGCGCGGCGGGGCTCGGTCGAGGGCTCAGGATCGCTGCGCCGCCGGGGTAGGGACGTGCGGGCTCTCCGCTTCCTCGTCCTCGCTCGCCTGCCCCTCGATCCACTCGTAGAGCGTAGGCAGCACGACCAGGGTCAGCAGGGTGGAGGTGATCACGCCGCCGATGACCACGGTCGCCAAGGGCCTCTGCACCTCGGCGCCGGCACCATGCGAGACGGCCATCGGGACGAAGCCGAGGGCGGCGACGGACGCCGTCATCAAAACGGGCTTGAGCCGCTGACCGGCGCCGGTGAGGATCGCCGCTCGCAGGGCGAATCCCTCCTCGCGCAAGCGGTTGATGGCGGCAATCAACACCACTCCGTTCAGCACCGCGACACCGAAGAGGGCGATGAAGCCGACCGAGGCGGATAGGTTGAGATTCAAGCCGCGAATCCAGAGCGCCGCGATTCCGCCGACGAGGGCGAAGGGCACGTTGAGAATCACCAGGCTCGCTTGCCTGACGCTGCGGAAGGTGGCGAACAGCAGCAGGAAGATGATCCCCAGCGAGAGCGGCACGACGAGCGTCAGACGGCGGCTCGCGCGCGCCTGGTTCTCGAACTGCCCACCCCACTTGACGTAGTATCCCGACGGCAGAGCGACGCTCCTCGCGATGCGCTCCTGCGCTTGCGCGACAAAGCTGCCGAGGTCGCGCCCGCGTACGTTGGTTTGTACGACGAGACGCCTTTCGCCCGCCTCGCGGTTGATGACCTCGGGGCCGCGCACCGCGGACACGCGCGCGACCTGGCCGAGGGGCACGCGCTCGCCAGCGGGCGCGGTGAGCCAGAGGGCCTCGATCGCCTTCGGGTCGTTACGCACGGCGTCCGGGTAGCGCACCACGACGTCGAAGCGGCGCACCCCGTCGAGCACCTCGGTGGCAACGGCCCCGCCGATCGCGGTCTCGATCAGCCGTCGAACGTCGGCGACGTTGATGCCGTAGCGCGCCATCCGCCCGCGGTCGACGTCGATCTGCAGCTGGACGGCGCCGGAGAGCGCCTCGACCTGCAAGTCGGCCGCTCCGGGCACGGCGGCGAGCACGTCCCGGATCTGGCCCCCGAGGCGCTCGAGGACCGCTTCATCGGGGCCGAAGATCTTGACCGCCACGTCCGCCTTGACGCCGGAGACCACCTCGTCGAGACGCATCGCCATCGGCTGCGTGAAGTTGTAGGTCACGCCCGGGATCCCGGACAGCGCCTGGGCCATCGCCGAGATCAGGCTCTCTTTGTCGCGCCCGGTGGTCCATTCCTCGCGCGGGTGCAGCACGACGTACACGTCGCCCTGGTAGATGCCCATGGCCTCGGTGGCGACATCGGGTCGGCCGATCTTCGTGACCACCTGGCGCACCTCGGGAAAGCGGCGCAACACGGCCTCGACGCGCGACGAGATGGCAACCGACTCGCCCAACGAGACCGACGGAAGCTTGCGCGTCTCGATCAGGATCGAGCCCTCGTCGAGCTTCGGCATGAACTCCGTCCCGATGAAGGCGATCGAGGCCAGCGCGACCAGCACGGCCGCGCCGGCGATCAGGAGCGTCCGGCCGCGGTGGTCCATCTGCGCGGCGAGAAGAAGAAGATAGCGGCGCTTCAGGCGCTCGAAGCGTTCCCCCTCGTGCGCGCCGCCGCCGAGGCGGAGCCAGTACGAGGACAGGACCGGCACGACGGTGAGCGACAGCAGCAGCGAGCCGAGGATCGCCGAGCACACGGTGATCGCCATCGGACGGAAGAGCTTTCCCTCGAGGCCCTGCAGCGTCAGAACCGGGATGTAGACCGCAACGATGATGAGCACCCCGAAGACGATGGGACGCGCCACATCGATCGCCGAGGCCACGAAGAACGCGACACGGTCTCTGCCACCCGACGCTCCCGCCTCGCTGCGGCGCCGGATGAAGTTCTCCATCATCACCACGGCGCCGTCGACGATCATGCCGAAGTCGATGGCGCCGAGGGACATCAGGTTCGCCGAGACGCCGAAGGTGTACATGCCGCCGAAGGCGACCAGCATCGAGAGCGGAATCACCAGCGCCACGAGCAGCGCGGCGCGCAGGTCGCGCAGGAAGAACAGCAGCACGGCGATGACCAGCAGCGAGCCCTCGAGGAGGTTGCGTCGCACCGTGCTCGTGGTGCGATCGATCACCTCGGTCTGGTCGTAGAAGGGCGTGATGCGGATGCCCGCCGGCAGGGCCGCGGCGATCTCGGCCAGCCGCTCCTTGACCCGATCGCCCACGCTCTTCGCATTCTCCCCCTTGAGCAGGATCACCATGCCGGCGACCGTCTCTCCCGCGCCGTCGCGGGTCACGGCGCCCTGCCGGGGCATAGGGTCCACGCGAACGTCGGCGATGTCGCCGACGAGCACGGGGACTCCGGCCGTGGCGGTCACGACGATGCGGCGCAGATCTTCCGCGTTGCGGACGAGGCCGATCCCGCGCACCGTGAAGCGCTCGGAGTGGTGCTCGATGAAGCCGCCGCCGAATGAGGCGTTGTTCTCGGCGACCGCGTCGAAGACCCGGCGGAGGCTCAGGCTGTACTTGTCGAGCTTCGAGGGATCGACCACGACGTGAAACTGCTGCGTCAGCCCGCCCCAGGAGTTGACCTCGCTCACGCCCTTCACCGAGCGAAGGCGCGTGCGTACGTCCCAGTCGTGCACCGTCTTGGCGGTCATCGGGTCGATCCCGTCGCTCTCGACGAGGTATTGGTAGATCTCGCCGAAGGCGGTAGCCACCGGACCGAGCGTCGGCTCCACCCCTGCGGGGAGCCGCGCGCGCGCCTCGCCCAGGCGCTCGCTCACCAGCTGGCGGGCGAAGTAGACGGGCACGCCGTCGTCGAACACGACGGTCACCATCGAGAGGCCGAACTTCGACAGCGAGCGCACCTCCTCGGCGCCGGGGACGCCCATCAGCGCCGTCTCCACCGGATAGGTCACGCGCTGCTCGACCTCGACCGCGCCCAGGCCGGGAGCGCTGGTAACGACCACCACCTGGTTGTTGGTGAGGTCGGGAAACGCCTCGACCGGAACGCTGCGGTATGCCCCGGTACCGGCGGCGACCAGCGCTGCGAGGCAGAGCAGGACGAAGATCCGCTGGTGCAGGGCAGCGGCGACGAAGCGCTCGAGCGGCCCCACTCAGTTCTCCGCCGACGCGCCGGCGTCGAGCAGCTCCGTCTTGAGCAGGAAGCTTCCGCCGGTCACCACGCGCTCCCCCGGCTCGAGGCCGCGGACGACCTCGGTCCACCCATCCGCCTCGTGCCCGACGACCACCTCTCGCAGCACGAAGCCGCCGTCCGCAGCGACGACGAAGACCACCTCCCTGCCCCCCATCTCCTGTACCGCTGCGGTGGGGATGGCCGTCACGTTGACCGGCGTCGGCTCGCCCAGGGAGATGGTGGCGAACATCTGCGGCTTGAGCCGCCCATCGGAGTTCGGGACCTCGCACCGTACGCGCACCCTGCGCGTCGTCGGGTCGAGCGCGTCTCCGATGAAGATGATCTTCCCGGGGAAGCTCTCGCCGGGGTAGGCGGCGACCCGCACTCTCACGGGCGCGCCGACGCGCAGCCGCGAGAGCTGCGTCTCGTCCACCTCGGCAGCGGCCCAGAGAGAGGACAGGTCGCTGACCACGAAGAGCTGGCTTCCCGGAGCAACCGCCGACCCTGTGGCGACGTGGCGCTCGAGGACGGCGCCGCGGAGCGGGCTGCGTACCCGCACATACTCTCCGCTCTCCCCGGTAGGATCCTCACCGGAGGTGATCCCGAGGTGCTCGAGCGTCTCCTCCGCACGTCGCAGCTCGGTGGCCGTGACCGCGAGATGCTGCTCCGCCGCTCGCCTGTCGGCGCGCGCACGCTGAGCCTCCTGCAAGGAGATCGCCTTGTCGGCATAGAGGCGCTGCGCTCGCTCGTCGGCCTGGACGGCGTAGTCGTGCTCGATCTTCGCCCTGCGGTCCTCCGCGAGCGCCTTGCGGTAGGCGGCCCATGTCTCGTGCACGATAGGGCCATGTAGCTCGGCCAGCACCTCGCCGGCTTCGACGCGGTCGCCGACCTCGGCCTCGACGATTACCGCCGTGCCCTCGACGATCGAGCCGATACGCGCCGTACGGGCTTCGTCTACCATCAGCACCCCGGGCGCTTCGAGCTGGGAGGCGCGCGACAGCGTGCTCACCCTCGCCACCTCGATGCCCGCATCGTGCTGCGCCGTCTCGCTCATGCGCACGACGTTCGCCGGCGCGTCCGCCGCTGGAGCAACGGGCTCGGCCGTCTGCCGCCTACGCGTGGTGGCGACGACGAGCAGGCCCATACCGAGCACGCCCGCGAGGAGAAGCCAGAGCCACCTCCTCCTCCCGTATGCTTCGGAAGTCATCGTGGAGGTCCACCTCCGCTTGACCATGGACATGAAGGAGTGCATTCGAGTGCCTCGCTCGCTGGCAGACCGATCGCTCACGACTCGAGACGCCCTGCCACCGCCACCTGCGCTTCATAGGACCGCACGATGGCTTCCAGACGAAGATCGAGCGCCTGCTTGCGCGCCTCGGTATACAGCCGCTCGGCATCGACGAGCTGAAGGATGTTGGCGCCTCCCTCCCGGAAAGCGGAGCGCGCCGCCTGGCGGACGGTCATGGCAGGGCCGACCAAGCGCTGCTCGACGCCGCGAGCGCGCTGCACGAGGTCACGCGCGCCCAGGACAAGGGATCGGAGCTCGGCCGCGAGCTGCAGCCGCAGGGCGTCGAGATCGGCGGTGGCCGCCCGCTCCTCCGCCGCGGCCCGCTCGACGTTGCCGCGGTTGGTGTCGAAGACGGGCAGCGGAACGACGATACCGGCGACCCCCGTGTCGAGACCCGACGTGCGCTCGTAGCCACCGGTCAGCAGCGGGTCCGGGATGCGCCTGGCCTTCTCCAGCTCGAGCGCGTGCCGTGCCGCCGTGCGCCGCGCTTCCGCGGCGGCGATCTGTGGGTGTTGCGCGAGCGCGCGCGCCACGAGATCGTCGACGTCGCCAGACGGTGGCTCGGGGAGCGGCGGCTCGACGAGCACGTCCGCGGCAACCCTACCCGTCATGCCGACGAGCGCAGCGAGCGCGGCTGAGGCACGATCGAGCTCGATGCGCGCCTGCGTGATCCGCACGTCGAGCTGCTCCACTTCGGCGAGAAAGCGCATCAGGTCCGCCTCCGGGGCGTAACCCCGGGCAACCCGTAGGCGCATCGCGTCGACCAGCGAGCCGAGCCCGGTGCGGTTCTCCTGCAGCACCTCGGCCAGCTCGCGACCACGCAGCGCGAGCAGGTACGTGCGCGCCGTCTGCAGGGTCAGCTCGCGCTCCGTGCTCGCCATCTGCGCCCGTGCGCCGTCCAGCTCGGCAGCAGCGACCGCCTGGCGCGCGGCGCGCTTGCCGCCGAGCTCGATCGGGACGCTGAGCAGGGCGAAGAAGTCGAGGGCTCCGTCCCGTCCCCAAGGGTCGCTGCCGTCGATCCCCTCGCCCCGGAGCTCGAGCAGCGGATTGGGCAGCCGTCCAGCCTGGGCGAGCGCTCCACGCGCCGCCTCGCTCCGCTCCGCCACAGCGCGCCGTTGTGGCGCGTGCGCGAGCGCCTGTGCCACCGCTGCCTCGATCGGCAAGGGCGGGGCTTCTGCCGCGATCGCCGCTGCGGCACAAGCGGCGGCGAGGAGCGAGGTCACCGGAGCCAGCGTCGAGAGCTGCCTTGCTGGCCTCATGAGCGAGCTCCGACTCGCTCGCTCTGCACGATGGAGAAGTACGCCACCGGGACGACGACCAGCGTGAAAGCCGTCGACGCGACGAGCCCGAAGATGAGGCTCCAGGCGAGCCCCGAGAAGATGGGATCGAGCGTGATGGGCCAGGCGCCGAGCATGGCGGCTCCGGCGGTGAGCAGGATCGGACGACCCCGGCGCGCGCCGCTCTCGAGGATCGCCTCCTCGAGCGGCGCGCCTTCGGCGTGCCGGCGGCGGATGAAGTCGATCAGGATGATCGAGTTGCGAACCACGATGCCCGCGAGCGCGATCATCCCGATCATCGCCGTGGCCGTGAACCAGACGGGGGCCGGGTACCCGCCGACGGAATCTGCCGCCACGAGATTGAGAAGCCAGAACCCGGGTGCAATCCCGATCGCGGCGAGAGGGATCGCGAGCATGATGATGAGCGGCATGCTGAAGGAGTGCGTCTCGACGACGAGCAGTACGAAGATGCCGACGAGTGCGGCGGCGAACGCGAGCCCGAGATCGCGAAAGACGTCGCGCGTGACGTTCCATTCGCCTTCGCCACCCCAGTTGGCCGTGAAGCCCGCGGGCAGGACGGCTCGCTGCTCGTCCTCCATGCTCCAGACGACGTCGACGGGCGGGCGGCCCGCAACGTCGCCGACCACGTAGACGACGCGCGCGAGGTCCTTGTGGTAGATGGGCTGGTCGGCGGTCCGCTCGGCGAAGGAGCCGAGCTCGCCGAGCGGCACGAGGGAGCCCTCCGCCCCCTTGACCCGCACGCGCCCCAGCTCCGTGGCACCGCTGCGCTCGGCGCGATCCAGACGCAGCACGAGGCGCAGCGGCTCGCGCTCGCGCGCCTCGTGCACGGTCGTGGCATCGCTGCCCCCGAGGGCGAGCTGAAGCGTACGCGCCGCCTCCACGGTGCTGACGCCGTTGAGCGCCGCCTTCTCCTTGTCGAGGAGAAAGTCGAGCTGAGCGTGCGATGCCTCGGCAAAGTCGTCGACGTCGACCACGAGCGGCTGGCGGGCGAGAGCTTCTTCGAGAGCGCGCGCCCGCACGATCAGCTCGTCATAGGAGGCGCTCGGCGGGCCGCCCACCTCCGCGACGAGCGTTTGTAGAACGGGCGGCCCCGGCGGCACCTCGACGATGGCGAGCTTCGCGCCGCTTCTTGCCGCGATCGCGTCGAGGTCCGGCCGCAAGCGGAGTGCGATCGAGTGGCTCTGCTGCGCTCGGCGCTCCTTCTGGACCAGATTGATGCGGACGTCGGCGTGCTCCGGCGCTTGCCGGTATTGATAGCGGCGCACCAATCCGTTGAAGTCGATCGGGCTTGCGGTTCCGACGTAGGATTCGAAGTCGGTGATCTCCGGGACGGTCGCCAGGTAGCGCTCGAAGTCGCGTACCACGGCGTCCGTGGCCTCGAGCGCCGTGCCTGCCGGCATGTCGATCACGAGCTGGAGCTCGCTCTTGTTGTCGTAGGGCAAGAGCTTGAGCGGGATCGCGCCGGCTGCGAAGAGAGCGACGGCGAACGCGAGCAGCACGAGGATCGCCCCGAGCAGCCCCCAACGCGCGCGGCGGCTTTCGAGAAACCGCTCGAGGAAGCGCCGGTAGACTCGCGCGAACCTTCCGACAGCCTCCTCGCTCGCATGCTCCTCCACCCGGCCGTACTCGCCGCGCAGCGCCCCGTACGCCATCCACGGCGTCACGGTGAACGCCACGAGCAGGCTCATCGCCATCGCGACCGGCACGTTGAGCGCCATGGGGCGCATGTATGGTCCCATCATGCCGGTGATGAAGAGCATCGGGAGAAAGGAAAGGATCACGGCGAGGGTTGCGACGATCACCGGCGGTCGGACCTCGTTCACCGCGACGAGCACCGACTCGAGCGGCGGCCTCTTGCGGGTGGCGAAGTGCCGGTGGATGTTCTCGACGTCGACGATCGGATCGTCGCACACGAGGCCCAGGACCAGCACCAGAGCGAACAGCGTCACGCGGTTGATCGAGTAGCCGGCCAGCAGGTTCACCAGGAGCGTGAGGGCGAAGGTGATCGGCACCGCCGCCGCGACGATCAAGCCCTCGCGCCAGCCGAGCGCGAAGGCGATCAGGCCGGTCACGGTGACGATCGCGAGGGCGAGCTCGCGGAGAAGCTCGTTCACCTTCTCGTTGGCGGTAGCGCCGTAGTTCCGCGTGACCAGCAGGTGGACGTCGTCGGGCAGGATCTCGGCCTGCAGCGCACGGGCGCGGCGAACGATGTCCTCCGCGACCGACACGGCGTTCGTACCGCGCTTCTTCGCGAATCCCAGCGTGACGGCCGGGAACGTCCGCCCAGGCTCGACCCCGGGGGGCGCGGCCGCATGGCCGAACGCGAGCCGGACGTAAGACATGGCCTCGCTCGGGCCATCGAGCACCTCGGCGACGTCACGCAAGAGTACCGGGCGACCCGAGTAGGCACCGACGACGAGCCGGGACGCCGATCGGGCATCGTCGACGAACGGGCCGGCGCGCACGGGAACGCGGCGGTTCGTGCGATCGAAGGCCCCGGCGCCGAGCGCTGCGTCGGCGGCGCCGAGCGCGCGTGCGACCTCGAGCGGCGACAGCCCGTGCGCCGCGAGGCGATCGGGGTCGAGCTCCGCGCGGACCTCACGCGAGCGGCCGCCGATCAGCTCGGAGAAGGACACGTCGGGTGCCGGATCGAGGCGGGCCTTGAGCTCCTCCGCAACCCGCCGCAAGCCGTAGTCATCGAGCGTCGGCGACCACAACGTGAGCGACACGATGGGCACGTCGTCAATGTCGATCGGGCGGACGACCCACCCCGTGACCCCCGGTGGGACCTTGTCGCGGTGGCCTTCGATCTGGCTCAGGACGCGGACCAGCGCCCGCTCGCGGTCCTCGCCGACGAAGAAGCGCACCATGACGAGCGCGCCGTCGCGACGCGAGATCGAGTAGACGTGCTCGACGCCCCGGATCTGCCAGAGGAGCTTCTCGAGCGGCGTGGCGACGAGCCGCTCGACCTCCTCGGCGCTCGCGCCGGGAAACGAAACCGCGACATCGGCCATCGGCACCACGATCTGCGGATCCTCCTCGCGCGGCGTCGCGAGGATCGCAACCAGTCCAGCCACTGCGGCCACGATGAGCAGCAGCGGCGACAGCGGTCCGGTCACGAAGACACGAACCACCCGCTGGACGAGCGGCTCACGCTGGACGGGCGTATCCGTCACGGCTCTCCCGGCAGCCCGATCGTCTCGCCACCCTGGAGGCCCGAGAGCACCTCGACCGAGCCGTCGTGCAGGTCTGCGCCGGTGGTGACGAGGCGCCGCATCCATGCACCACCATGCTCGACCAGCACCGTCTCGAGCTGGCCCACGTGCTCCACCGCAGCAGCAGGGACGCTCACCGCTTCGCGCTCCCCGACCGGGAGCCTGAGCCGCCCGAACATCCCGGGGTAGACGCCGCGAGGCGGGTCGAAGTTGACTCGAACCTCGAACGTGCGGCTCTTGGGGTCCGCCGAGGGGAGCACCTCGGCGACCCTCCCCTGCACGCTCGTGGCGGCGCTGGGGAGCACCACCTCGAGCGCAGACCCCGGCACGACGCGGCCGATCAGCCCCTCGCGCACCTCGGCCTCGAGGCGCAAGGCGGTGGGGTCCAGCACGACCAGCAGCGGCCGACCCGGCGACGCGAGATCCCCGGGCTCGACGAGCCGCTCGGCGACCACGCCGTCGATCGGCGCTGCGATTCGGGTGTGCTCCATCGCCGCCTTGGCTTGCAGGTACTCGGCCGTTGCCGCCTCCATCTGCTCGGCGGTGGCGGCTCGACGGGCGAGGAAGCTCTTCACGCGCTCGTACTGTGCCTTGGCCTGCGCGTAGCGCGCTGCGTAGTCGCTGTCATCCAGCGTGATCAGCATCTGGCCGTGAGCGACGCGGTCGCCCACCTCCGCCGCGACCGAGAGGGCGCGCGCGGTGACCTGCGCGGCGACCGCGACGCGCCGCCGCGAGCGCACCGTGCCGACCGCATCCTCGACGACGGCGACCGGACCGCGCGCCGCGATCGCGGTGTACGCCGGCGCGGGCAGACCCGACGGCTCCGGGAGCTTCCCTGGACGCACGCGGCCGAGCTCGAAAGCACCCGCGGCATAGAGCACGATGCCGAGCGCCAGCACGAGGAAGCCGCCTCCGCGGAGCCAGCCTCGCTGCCGCGCCGTCACTGCGTCTCGCCTCCGTGTCGCGCGAGGGGGTAGAGCCCGCCGATCGCACGCTGCGCTTCGACCTTGGCGCGCTCGAGGTCGAGCCGGGCTTGGATCTTTGCCGTCCGGGCCCGAGCTCGAGCGCTCTCGGCCTCCAGGTAGCGCGTCACCGTCGCGGCGCCGCCACGGTACTGAACCTCGACGAGCTGCAAGGTCTCGTCGGCGGCGTCCACCGCCTGCGCGGCTACCTGGTAGCGGGCGCGCGACTCGTCGAGGCGCAGGTACGCGGTCTCGACCTCCCGCGCGACGGCGAGCAGCGCCTTGCGGTCGGCCTCGGTCAGCTCGTCCAGCGCGGCACGGGCGCTCGCGACGGCCGCCTCCCGCGCGCCGCCGTCGAACACATCGAAGGACAGGGCGACGGCGACGGTGTAGTTCGGGTCCTTGACGTCGAAGCCCAGATCGACGGGCACGTCGGCATAGAAGCGGCTGATCACGTCGACTCGCGGCAGGTAGGCGCGGCGGGCCGAGGCCAGCTCGATACGGGCGCGCTCGACGGCACGCCGTGCAATCGCCGCCTCTGGGCGCGAGCGGTACGCCTGCGCCAGCGCGTCGGCGAAGGTCGCAGGGAGCGTTCCCACGTCGTAGTCCGCGTCGGCGAGCTCGAGCGGTGCATCCGCCGGCAGCGCGAGCAGCTCGCGGAGCGCCGCCAGGGCGAGGCGCTCTGCGGTCTCGCTGCGGAAGCGCTGCTCGCGCGCCTCTGCCAGCCGGACCTCGAGCGAGAGGAGATCCGACCGGAGCGCGCCACCGCCTTCGACCTTGGCGCGGCTCTCCGCGACCTGCGACTCCATCGTCGCCACGCTCGCGTCGTCGGCGGTGCCAAGCTCGCGGGTCGCGCGTGCGTCGAGGTACGTCGCGACCACGGCCGCGACGAGCGCGTTGCCGGCCGCGTCGCGGGCGAGGCCGCTCGCGGCCAGCGCCGCGTCGGCGCTCCACCGGCCGAGCAGGTCGCGCCCACCGTTCCAGAGGTTCCACACGAGCCCGAGGCCGCCCTCGAGGTTGCTGAAGGAGCCGGGGTCGTTGAAGTCGACGTTCGGAGGCAAGCTGCGCGCGTCGATACGCTTGAAGAGATAGGCGGAAGGCGCGTCGCCATGGAGGTACGTCAGGTCCGCCGACACTCGAGGCAGGAAGCTCGAATTGCTCTCGGCAAGGCGCGCGCGCGCCTGCGCGATGCGCGCCTCCGCCATGCGCAGGTCCGGATTGCGCACCAGGGCGAGGCGGACTGCCTCCGCGGCCGTGAGCGGTCCCTGGGGCGCGGACGCCTCCGCGCCCGGCGCGAGCAGCCGCAGCGGCTCGGGTGGCGGCGGCGGCACGAAGTCGCTCCGCTGGAGGCAGCCCGCGAGCGACAGCCATGCCGCCGCCACGATCAGGCCCTCGACGGTTCGTGGCATGCTGAGGGTGAGCGCTCGCGGCTCACTTCACGGTGCGTTGCTCGAGGTCTCTCGTGACCGAGCCTCGTGAGCATCATCATGCTCCGAGCCGCTCGAGAATGAGCCCATTCGCAACCGCCAGGATCTCCCCTTTGCCGAGCGGAGCCCACCCCTCGCCGGTAAGCGGAACGCTCGCGACGAGCACGACCTCCTGCGAATCGGCCGCCCACTGGATCGTCACGCCTTGGCCGGAGAACGGACGCGGCTCCGCCGGACACGAGCGACGGAGCACGTGCAGGCCGGGGGGATGAACGCCCGGCATCCCGTCCTGTCGGCGCTCGTGCGCATGGACGAAGAGGGTCTCGCCGTCGCAGTAGAGGAAGTTCGCCGGTCCCAACGCCCGCAGCGAAGCCGCGAACTGGACGAGGACGCCGAGACGATCCGGCAGCGACGGCTTCCGGTCGCCGTTCAGCCACAGCGGCTCCATCGTGGCGAGCAGCGCACAGAACGCGTGCTCCGAGTCCGTCGTGTCGACGGGACGGAAGCGCCCCAGCCCGAAGCCGGGTCGACGCGCGATCTCGGGAAGATCGCCGTTGTGCGCGAACACGTGCATCCGGCCGCCCAGCTCGCGGCAAAACGGCTGCGAGTTGGCCAGCGACGGCTCACCGCGGGTTGCTCGGCGGATGTGAGAGATCACGGTTCGGCTGCGGATGTCGTGCTGTTCGATGAAGCGCACGTAGGCGCTGTCGCTGGCGGGTTGCGGCTCCTTGATCAGGCGTACGTCCGCGCCCGCGTAGGAGGCGATTCCCCAACCATCTCGGTGTGGCCCCGTAAGTCCGCCGTGCCGGGAGAGCTCGTCGAGGGAGATGGTCACCGTCGCCGGGTGGCGGCTCGACATCGCGAACGGCTCGCACATCCCGCAGCCTCGTCACCCGGGTCAGCGCGCCATCACCTTCGACATCACCTCGAGCCCGAGGTCCATCGCCTCCCACGCGAAGCCAGGCCCCCGAAGCCGCCGCCGAGCACGACGACCCTCGGCTTCGTCCTCGTCATGACGTCACCTCCATGGACTCATGTTGCGAGTATCGCGATCAGCAAGGTGACGTCCAGCGCGTGCAACGATCCCCCAGCTACCTCGAGGACCCGCGTCCTGCCGCTCCGGCCGTCGTACGGCCGCTGGCCACGGCATTCCATGAACCGGAACCGACACGCCCCTTTCGCACGGACGGGAACGCCAGGTGAAGCGCCGTTCTCGGAGAGCGCAATCGCCGGGCCAGCCAGACGGCGGCGGGCAGATCACCCGCAACGGCTCAAACGCCCCAATCGACGGATGCCTGCCGCGCGGCCGCCTCTTTCGCGACCGCGCCTTCACCGTGGCACGCCTGTTGCCTCGACCGCGGCGGCTCGCTCGTGAGTCGTCCCCCGGCACCGATCGAGTTTGGAAGGCAAAGCGAAGGAGCGCTGACTTGCCCTTGAGGAGACCGACCATGCGATCGAGAACCTGCACGCCGCGCAGCCTCGCCGCAGGCTCACGCCTTGCGGCCGTCGGGGCGACCGCTGTCGGCGTCTGCGAGCGGATCGACGGCATCGCGATCGAGGTCACCGACGCGACGGGCGCTTCCGCGGCCCGGGCCTTCGGCCCAGCGAATTGCACGATCGCGGCGAGCGGTGCGATCCGCTGTCAGAGCCCCGATGGCCGCCGGTCCGCTCGCCTCGAGCCACTCGGCGGCACGCCCGGGCTCTGGCGCGTGAAGGCACG
>JBFMAS010000780.1:0-8912 GCA_040755575.1 Thermodesulfobacteriota bacterium | reverse complement strand
CGGCGGCGCCGCCTTCCTCGCGGATCAGCGCGAGCGCGGTTCCGACGGGCACCTTGGTCCCGGGCTCGACGAGGATCCTTTCGAGCACGCCGTCGACGAACACCTCGACCTCGGTCAGGCCCTTCTCGGTCTCGACCTCGGCGATGACGTCGCCGCGACGCACCCGGTCGCCGACCGCCTTGCGCCACTCGACCAGCGTGCCGTCCTCCATGTCGGCGCCGAGGATCGGCATGACGAACTCAGCCATGCCCGCCCACCAGCGTCAGCGCGGCGCGCTCGATCGCCTCCGGCTGCGGCAGGGCCGCATCCTCGAGGTGCTTGGCGTACGGCATCGGTACCTCCGCGGCGCAGACGCGGACCACCGGGCCGTCGAGGTCGTAGAAGGCCCCCTCGACGATCTGCGCGCTCACCTCGGCGGCGAAGCTGCCGGTCCGCCACGCCTCGTCGACGACCACGGCGCGTCGCGTGCGTCGCACCGACTCGAGCACCGTGCCCGCGTCGAGCGGACGCAGGGTCCGCAGGTCGACGACCTCCGCCTCGACGCCCTGCTGCGCGAGCCGCTCGGCGGCGGCGAGCGTCTTGTGCAGCGAGCCGCCGAAGGTGACGAGGCTCACGTCGCGTCCCGGGCGGCGCACGAGCGCGCGCCCGATCTCCACGGGGCCCGCCGCCTCGTCGCACTCGTCCGTCATCGGATAGAGCATCGCGTGCTCGAAGATGAACACCGGGTCCGGCTCGCGCAGCGCGGCGGCGAGCGCCCAGCGGGCGTCGGTGACCGTCCCCGGGGCGAGCACCTTGATACCCGGGACGTGTGCGTACCAGCCTTCGAGGCTGTGCGAGTGCTGCGCCGCGAGCTGCCGCCCGCCGCCCGTCGCCATGCGCACGACGAGCGGCACGCTGAGCTGCCCGCCCGACATGTGGTGCAGGGTCGCCGCGTTGTTGACCACCTGGTCGAGCGCGAGCAGGCTGAAGTTGACCGTCATCACCTCGACGATCGGACGCATGCCGCCGAGCGCGGCGCCGATCCCGGCGCCGACGAAGGTGCCTTCCGACAGCGGCGTGTCGCGCACGCGCTCGGGGCCGAACTCCTCGAGCAGGCCGTGGCTCACGGCGAACGCGCCGCCGTAGCGGCCGACGTCCTCGCCCATCAGGAAGACCCGGGGATCCGACGCGAGCGCCTCGCGCAGCGCGGCGCGTGCCGCCTCCCGATACGTCATGCGGCTCATCGTGCGGGCTCCGTGTGCACGTCGCGCATCAGGTCCTCGACCGGCTCCCAGGGGCTCTCCTCCGCGAACGCGATCGCCGCGTCGACCGCGGCCGCGACCTCGCGCTCGATGCGCTCGAGATCCGCGTCGTCGAGCGCAGAAGCGGCGCGCAGGCGCGTGACGAGCAGCGCGATCGGGTCGCGGCTCTTCCACGCTTCGACCTCCTCCTTCGAGCGGTAGAGCTCGGGATCGTACATCGAGTGCGCGCGGAACCGGTAGGTGCGCAGCTCGAGGAAGCGCGGTCCGCTGCCCGAGCGGACGGCGCCGGCGGCCTCGACGGCCGCGGCTTCGACCGCCGCGACGTCCATGCCGTCCACCACGCGGGCCGGGATCCCGTAGGCGAGAGCCTTGTCCGCGACGTCGATGCGCGACTGCGAGAGCCAGATCGCGGTGCCCATGGCGTAGAGGTTGTTCTCGCACAGGAAGAGCACCGGCAGCTGCCACAGCGCGGCGAGGTTGAGCGACTCGTGGAAGGCGCCCTCGGCGGCGGCGCCCTCGCCGAAGTAGCAGGCCGTGGCCCGGGCGCGGCCCTGCATCCGATCGGCGAGCGCGAGGCCGACGGCGAGGGGCAGGCCGCCGCCGACGATCGCGTTGCCGCCGTAGAAGCGGGTTCGCGCATCGAACAGGTGCATCGAGCCGCCGCGACCGCGGCTGCAGCCGCTCGCCTTGCCGTACATCTCCGCCATGATCGCGCCCGGCGCGATGCCGCGGGCGAGCGCGTGGCCGTGCTCGCGGTAGGTCGCGACGATCGCGTCGTCCTGCTCGAGCGCCGCCGCGGTGCCGACCGCGACCGCCTCCTCGCCGATGTAGAGGTGCAGGAAGCCGCGGATCTTGCCGAGCGTGTAGAGCTCCGCCGCCTTCTCCTCGAAGCGGCGGATGAGCACCATCTCGCGCAGGAAGGCGAGTCCGCGCGCTCGATCGAGCGGCGCCACGACGTCGTTCATGTTTCGCTTCCCTCGAGCGTCGAGGTGTCGCCGAGCGGCAGACCGAGCTCCTCGGCGCGCAGCAGCCGGCGCATGATCTTGCCGCTGCGCGTCTTCGGCAGCGAGTCGCGGAAGGCGATCTCCTTCGGCGCGACCACCGCGCCGAGCCGCTTGCGCGCATGGCCGAGCAGCGCTCGCTGCAGGTCCTGCGAAGCAGCGTGCCCCGGCTTCAGGGCGACGAACGCCTTGACGATCTCGCCGGCGACCGGGTCCGGACGGCCGATCACCCCGGCCTCGGCGACCGCGGGATGCTCGAGCAACGCGCTCTCGACCTCGAACGGGCCGATCAGATGGCCCGAGGTCTTGATGACGTCGTCGGCACGGCCGACGAACCAGAAGTAGCCGTCGGCGTCGCGGCAGGCGAGGTCGCCCGTCAAATATAAGCCCTGGCGGAAGCACTTCGCGTAGCGCTCAGGCTCGTTCCAGTACGCGCGGAACATCGACGGCCATCCCGGGCGCAGCGCGAGCTCGCCCTCGACGTCCGGCTGGTCCACGAGCACCACCGAGCCGTCCTTCTCGCGCCGGACGATCACCGCCTCGACGCCCGGCAGCGGACGGCCCATCGAGCCCGGGCGGACCTCCATCGCGGCGAAGTTCGCGATCATGATGCCGCCCGTCTCCGTCTGCCACCAGTTGTCGTGGAACGGCCGGCCGAAGGCCTCGTTGCTCCAGACCACGGCCTCCGGGTTGAGCGGCTCGCCCACGCTCGCGAGGAAGCGCAGGGCGCGCAGGTCGCGGCGCCGTACCGGGTCGAGTCCCGCCCGCATCAGCATGCGAATCGCCGTCGGTGCCGAGTACCACACGGTCACGCGCTCGCGCTCGAGGATGCCGTACCAGCGCTCGACGTCGAAATCGGCCTCGTCGACGATGCTCGTCACGGCGTTGGTCAGCGGCGCGACGATGCCGTACGAGGTTCCGGTCACCCAGCCGGGGTCGGCGGTGCACCAGAACACCTCGCCCGGCCGCAGATCGAGCGCGAAGCGCCCCGTGACGTGGTGGGCGACGACGGCCTCGTGCACGTGCAGCGCCCCCTTGGGCTTGCCCGTCGTGCCGCTCGTGAAGTGCAGCAGCGCCGGATCCTCGGGGCTGGTCGGCGGGATGACGAACCGGTCGCTCGCCTCGTCGAGGAGCGCGTGCAGGTCCTGGGTGCCCGCGACGGCCGCCGACGAGCTCGAGCCGACGAGGAGAACGTGCTCGAGCGACGGCAGCGAGGCGCGCAGGGCGGCGATCTTGCGCTCGTAGAGCGCCGGCGTCGTCACCAGCACCTTGGCGCCGCCGATCTCGAGACGCGCTCGCAGCGGCTCGGGGCCGAAGGCCGAGAACAGCGTGCACACGATGCTGCGATTCTTGAGCGCGCCGAGCGCGGCGACGTAGAGCTCGGGGATGCGGCCGAGCAGGAGATAGACGCGATCGCCGGCGCCGACGCCGAGCCGCTGCAGCACGTTGGCGAAGCGGCTCGTCGTGGCCTGCAGGTCGCGGTAGGTGAGCTCGCGCACGCGGCCGTCCTTGCCGATGCAGCGCAGCGCCGTCCGCTCCGCCGCCGCGCCCGCGGCGTGCCGGTCGACCGCCTCGTGCGCGATGTTGAGCCCTCGCCCGCCGGGCAGGCCGTCGAGGAGGCGGCGCGCATCCTCCCAGCGAAAGCCGGTCCGCACCGACTCGTAGTCCCGCAGGTTCGCCTCGCGGACCTGGTCCTCGGATTTCGTGATTCGGCGCTGCGATCTCAGCATCGCTCACCAGGGCATCGCGCATCGGAGCGCGACGTCGTGCGCATCCCTCGCAAAGCCGCGGCCACATGGGGCACCTGCTCGTGTCGGCTGCCGCGCGTCCGATTTCCGAGAATTGCAAATCGTACGGCGCCGCCCGTCGTGACGATCGGAGCCGGCGAGCGATGAAAGCGGGTCGGCGACGGGCTCCGGGCGGCGTCGGGGCGTGGCCCCGGGCTTGCGTTCGACATCGAGCAATCGCACGTCGCCCGGGGACAGGATAGGCTGTCCTTGCCTGGCGGCGCGGATGCCGACCGAACGCGAGAGGGCCCACCATCATGCTGATCGAAGAATGGATGTCGCGGCCGGTGCACACCGTGAAGCCGCTCGACACGATCTCGCACGCGCGCGAGCTCATGGTGCGCCATCGCGTGAACCAGCTGCCCGTCGTGCGCGACGGGCGCCTGATCGGCATCGTCACGGACCGCGACCTGCGCGACGCCTTCCCGTCGGTCTTCACCGAGATCGACGAGGCGATCGCGCGCGACTTCGGCGAGCCGCGCCGGCGGCGCACGCGCGCGCGGGAGACCGACCCCGGCAAGGTGCCGGTCGACATGGTGATGTCGCACGATCCGATGTCGCTCTCGCCGCGCGACAGTGTGGAGGAGGCCGCGCGGCTGATGCGACGCGAGCGCTTCGGCGCGCTGCCGATCGTCGACGGCGGAGCGCTGGTCGGCATCCTGACCCGCAGCGACGTGCTCGACGCCTTCCTCGGCCTCGCGGAGTCCATGGCCGAGGTGTCGGGCGCCTGAGCCCGGCCCGACGCCATGGCTCGACCGGGCGACGCGCCGGCGCGCGTGCGGCCGGCGCCTGACCGCGCGCCGCGCGGGCCCGGCGTCCGCGACCGCGTCCCGCTCGCCTGCCTGGTCGTGTTCGCCGTCGCCTGGGCCGCGCTGGCGATCGAGCCGAGCTACCGCGAGGACTGGCTGCTCGAGAACCTGCCGGTCTTCCTCGCGGTGCCGCCCGCGATCCTCACGTACCGGCGCTTCCGCTTCTCGGATCGCGCCTACGTGCAGATGACGGCGTTCCTGATCCTGCACGCGGTCGGCGCGCACTACACGTACTCCGAGGTGCCCGTCGGCGCGTGGGTGAGCGAGCTCGTCGGCTGGTCGCGCAATCACTACGACCGCTTCGTGCACCTCGCGTTCGGCGTGCTCTTGCTGCGGCCCGTGCGCGAGCTCGCCTTCCGGCCCGGGCGCGAGCCCGGGCCCTGGGCGGTCGCGCTGCTCGGCATCGCGGCGGTCGCGGCGCTCAGCGTGAGCTACGAGCTCGTCGAGTGGCTGACGGCGATCGTCGTCGACCCGAAGGCCGGCACGGCGTTCCTCGGCACGCAGGGCGACCAGTGGGACGCGCAGAAGGACATGGCGCTCGCCTGCGGCGGCGCGGTGCTGGCGACGGTGCTCGAGGAAGCGCTCGCGCGCGGGCCGGGCGGCGCGCGCACCCGGGCCGCCGCGTGACCGTCGAGCCCGGCGCGTCCGGCGCGGATCGATCCGCGGCGTCCGGCGCGGGGCGCGACGCGGTGTTCGTCGCGCGCGGCCTCGCCAAGTCGTACCGCGTCGGCGAGGTGACGATCCACGCGCTGCGCGGCGTCGACCTCGACGTCCGCCGCGGTGAGCTGGTCGTCCTGCTCGGGCCGTCGGGCAGCGGCAAGTCGACGCTGCTCAACCTGCTCGGCGGCCTCGACACGCCGACCGGCGGCCGCGCGTGGTTCCTCGACCACGACCTGAGCGACGCGACCGAAGCCGAGCTGACGAGCTTCCGGCGCGAGCACATCGGCTTCGTCTTCCAGTCCTACAACCTGATCCCGAGCCTCACGGCGCGCGAGAACGTCGCGCTCGTGACCGACATCGCGCAGCGCCCGATGGACCCGGCCGAGGCGCTGACGCTGGTCGGCCTCGGGCACCGCATGGACCACTTCCCGTCGCAGCTCTCGGGCGGGGAGCAGCAGCGCGTCGCGATGGCACGCGCGATCGCGAAGCGGCCCGACGTGCTGCTGTGCGACGAGCCGACCGGCGCGCTCGACTACGAGACCGGCAAGATCGTCCTCGAGGCGATCGCGCGCATCAACGCCGAGCTCGGTACGACGACGATCGTCATCACGCACAACGCGGCGATCGCCGGCATGGCGGACCGCGTGCTGCGTCTCGCCGACGGGCGGATCGTCGCGGACGAGGCCAACGCGCACAAGCTGTCGCCCGCGGAGCTGAGCTGGTGAGGGCGCTCGAGGTCAAGATGCTGCGCGACCTCGCCGCCGCGCGCGGCCAGGCGATCACCATCGCGCTCGTCGTCGCGTGCGGCATCGCGACCTTCGTCGCCTCGCTCGGCACCGGCCACTCGCTCGTCGCGTCGCGCGCCGCGTACTACGACGCGTCCCGCTTCGCCGACGTCTTCGCCACCGTCGAGCGCGCGCCGCTGCCGCTCGCCGAGCGCATCGCGCTGATCCCCGGCGTCGCCGAGGTCGAGACGCGGATCGTCCGGGACGTCACGCTCGACGTGCCGGGGCACGACGCGCCCGCCGTCGGCCGCCTGGTGTCCATCCCGCAGGGCGGCGAGCCGCGGCTGAACGCGCTGCACCTGCGCCGCGGCCGCACGATCGCGGCGCACCAGCGGGACGAGGTCGTGGTCAGCGAGGGCTTCGCCCGCGTGCACGGGCTGCGGCTCGGCTCGCGCGTCGCGGCCGTCCTGAACGGGCGGCGGCAAGTGCTGCGCGTGGTCGGCATCGGGCTCTCGCCCGAGTACGTGTTCCCGATCCAGGGCGGGGCGCCGCTGCCGGACGACCGCAGCTTCGGCGTCCTGTGGATGGACCGCGAGGCGCTGGCGGCGGCGTTCGACATGGACGGCGCGTTCGACGACGTCGTGCTGACGCTCGCGCCAAGAGCGCCCGCTGCACCCGTCATCGAGCGGCTCGACCGCCTGCTCGAGCCGTACGGCGGCCTCGGCGCCCACGGCCGCGAGGAGCAGACGTCGCACCGCTTCCTCGAGGACGAGATCGCCGAGCAGAGGACCATCGCCGCGACCATTCCGGTGGTGTTCCTCGGTGTCGCGGCCTTCCTGCTGAACGTGGTCCTCGGGCGGATCGTCACCTCGCAGCGCGAGCAGATCGCGACCTTGAAGGCGCTGGGCTACGCCGATGGACGCATCGCGCTGCACTACTTCTCGATGGCGGTGGTGGTGGTCGCCGTGGGAGCGGTCCTCGGGACGGCGCTCGGCGTCTGGCTCGGACGGCTCATGACCGCGCAGTACACCGAGCTCTTCCGCTTCCCGAGGCTCGAGTTCGAGATGCTCCCCGTCGTGCCGCTCGCGGCGGCGCTCGTCAGCCTCGCCGCCGGAGGGACCGGAGCGTTCGCGGCGGTGCGCCGGGTGGTGCGTCTCGCTCCGGCCGAGGCGATGCGCCCGCCCGCGCCGCCGGGCTACCGTCACGCGCTCCTCGAGCGCCTCGGGCTCGTGCGCGGGCTCTCGCCCGTGGCGAGCATGCTGGTGCGGGCGATCTCGTCGCGCCCGCTGCGCTTCGCCGCGACCTCGCTCGCCGTGGCGTGCGCGACGGCGATCGTGATCCTCGGCCTCTTCTGGAACGACGCCTTCGACTACATGATGGCGGTGCAGTTCCGCCTCGCCGAGCGCGGCAGCGCGACGGTGGTGTTCAACCGGCCCGTCGGACCGCGCGCCGTGCGCGAGCTGCGCGCGCTGCCGGGTGTCGAGGAGGCCGAGGGCTATCGCACCGTGCCGGTGACGCTGCGCTCGGCGCAGCACTCGTACCGCACCCTGCTGCAGGGCATCGACCCCGACGCGCGCCTGCGCGTCCTGCTCGATCGGGACCTGCGGCGCATCTCGCCCGCGGGCCCCGGCATCCTGCTGACGCGCCAGCTCGGCGAGCTGCTCGGGGTGGACGTTGGCGATGCGGTGCTGGTCGAGGTGCGCGAGGGCGAGCGCCCGCGCCGCTGGCTCACGGTGGCGGGCCTGGTCGACGACTTCGTCGGGCTCGGGGCCTACGTCGACGTCGCGGCGCTGCATCGCATGATGGACGAGGGCGAGACCGTCGACGCGGCCGCGTTGCGGATCGCGACGGGCAGCCTGCCCGCGGTACACGCGCGGCTGCAGCAGCTCGGCGGCGTGGCGACGGTCGCGGTCAAGGACGCGTGGCTCGAGGTCTTCCGCGCGACGACGGCGCGCTTCATCCTCTTCTTCACCGCGATCCTGACGGTGTTCGCGATCGTGATCGCGATCGGCGTGGTGTACAACGCGGCGCGGATCGCGCTGCAGGAGCGCTCGTGGGAGCTCGCGACCCTGCGCGTCCTCGGCTTCACCCGCGCCGAGGTGTCGGCGCTGCTCCTCGCCGAGCTCGCCCTGAACGTCCTCGTCGCGGTGCCGCTCGGGCTCGTCCTCGGCTTCTGCGCCGCGCTCGGCCTGTCGCTGCTCGTCCACACGGAGACGTTCCGGATCCCGGTCGTGATCGCGCCCCGCACGTACGGCTACGCCGCCCTGGTCGTCCTCGCGTCGGGCGTCGCGACGGCATTCCTCGTGCGCCGCAGGATCGACCGGCTGGACCTCGTGTCGGTCCTGAAGGTGCGGGACTAGCATGCGCTCGCTGCGCCGGATCCTGCTCCTGCTCGTCGGGCTGGTCGCGGCGGCGGCGCTCCTGGCGCTGTTCCTGCCGCGTGCCGTCACGGCGGACGTGGCGCGCGTCACGCGCGGCGGCTTCGAGCTCACGGTCGAGGAGGACGGCAGGACGCGCGTGCGCGAGCGCTACGTCGTCTCGGCCCCGCTGCAGGGGCGGCTCCTGCGCATCGAGCTCGATGCCGGCGACGCCGTCGCGCGCGGCGACCTTCTCGCCGCGATCGTGCCGACGCCGCCGCCGCTGCTCGACGTGCGCTCGCGCGAGGAGCTGCGCGCGCGCGTCTCGGCGG
>JBFMAS010000779.1:0-3631 GCA_040755575.1 Thermodesulfobacteriota bacterium | reverse complement strand
GAGCGCCTCGGGCCAGAAGTCGCGGCGCAGCACGCGCGTGTCCATGGTCAGGAGGTCGACGTCGGCCGTGTACCGCGCGTGTCCGTGCGCGGCGAGCGCGACGCCGCCGACGACGCAGTAGCGCACCGCGCTGCGCTCGAGGTGCGCGAGCACCGTGCGGTCAAGCACGCTCGATCCCGAGCGCCCGGTCGAGCAGGCGCGAGGGACGCCGCCCCTGCTGGAGGATGCGCTCGCGGAGCAGGCGCGCGTCGGCCGCGGTCGAGCCCGGGGGTAGGTGCGCCAGCAGGAGCCGCAGGCCGAGCCCCTCGCGCATCAACGCGGCCAGGATCGCGAGCGCGTCGCCGGAGCTCGTTGCAGGCCGGGGGCGCATGGCGGCGAGCTTAGGAGATCCCCCGCCGCGACGCCAAGTCGGTCGGCGACTATGGCACCGGCGGCAGCGGCGGGCGCGGCGCGAGGGGACAGGCGGCCGGTGCCGGCGTGTTGGGCGCGGCGACGAAGCGGTCGACGCGATCGTTGGCGGCAGTCGACGGCGGGCTCCCGGTCGCCCTGGCTGGCGCATCGGCGCACAGCTCGAGGCCGGTGCCGAGCGTCAAGCCAATGCCGATCCGTCCCTGCTGCGGCTCGTCGAGCGTGAAGCACCACCCCTCCTTCCCGCCGCGGAGGCTGAGCATGCTCGCCCGCACCGTGACCATCCGGAGCGGCGCGCCGTCGTTTCGGTCCGTGAACGCGTAGCCCTGGGGCCGCGCGGGCGAGCCGAGCGCCTTCCAGCCCGCGGCGGGCAGGACGACGCTCGCGACCTCGCCACCGTACTCGGAGTTGAACAGCCGCAGCACGGCGCCGCTCACGGTCGGGTCTCCGGGGCCGCCGAGCGCCGGCAGGACGACCTGGCTCTCCGGCGGATCGCTGCGCGTCGCCGAGCGGAAGCTCACCGAGCGCTTGCGGGAATCGGCCTGCGTCGAGCCGTCCTTCAAGGTCAGGCTCGACGTGCGCACCGGCGTGACCGCCGTCGGCATCGCGCCGAGCATGTAGCGCCAGACGTCCGACAGCAGCGGCGTGCCGTCCGCGCGCAGCGGCGTCGCGCCGTCGACGACCACGCTGCCGTGCGCGTCCTCGTAGTCTCCGCTCTGCGGCAGGACGTCGGTCGTGAGGCGATGGGCAGCCGCGAACGGGCCCGGCGTGACGTCGACGTCGACGGTCGTTCCCGGCAGCCCGAGCGCGTCCCACGCGGCCTCCTCGGGAACCGGGCTCGAGTGCTGGTGCGAGAGCCCGTAGTAGCGGTCGCCCGGCGTCTGCTTGGCGGCGGACAGCCAGGGAGCCGGCGTGAGCAGCGAGAGGATGTCCTTCCACGAGAGCATGAGCACGCGCGCGACCTCGTGCTGCTTGCCGATGATCGCCGCCATGCCGCCGCCCTGCGAGTGTCCGGCGACGATGAAGCGCTCCCAGCGCGGCGTCTCGCCGTCGAGGAACTCGCCCCAGCCCTGGTCTGGCTGCTGCGCGTCGAGGTAGGCGAGCAGCTTGACGATGCGGTTCGTGATCCCGTTGGCGGGCGAGACGTCGACCAGCGGGCCCCGGTCCGTACCGTCGAGACGCTCCAGGCGGACGTTCTCGTAGCAAGCGGGGTCCTCCGGCTGCTGCGGATTGCACAGCTCCCTCACGGAGGGGAAGTTCGGGTAGTTGACGCCGATCACGCGGTAGCCCGCTGCGGCGGCTTCGCGCAGGAACCGGCGCTGGCTGCGCGGCCGTCCGCCCGATCCCGAGAACCAGACCACCAGCTCGGGCCGCAGCGGGAGCGCCGGGTTGACGACCGCGAGGTGACGCTCCAGGTCGGTGTCGATCGCCGGGTCGGTCGTGTTCGGGGCCACGGCGTACTCGAGCGGCTCGGGGATGCACTGGGCGCCCGCCGGGCGGAGATCGATCAGCGTGGCGCCGGCGAGCAGCAGGGCCATCTTCGCCGCGATCCTCATGTGCGGATAGATGCACCGGGGGGCGCGAAGTCAAAGCCGTCCTGCCCCGAGGCGCGCTGAACGGCCGCCCGGATCGACCGTTCAGACGCCAGGGCGCTTCCCCGCGCCGTGACGGCCGCGCTAAGACGGACGCCCGCCCCGCCGAGGAGGTCTCGATGAGAACGCTGATCGCCGCTGCTGCGCTGCTCCTGGCTACCGGGGCCGCGGGTGCGCAGGACAAGTGCCTGACCGGCGCCGCAACGGTCGACGACCAGCGCGATCTCGCCGCGCTGCGCGCCGCGATCGAGGCGGCGTGTCCCTGCGCGAGCTTCGACGGCTCGCGCGGCAACGACCGCAGCGCGTACCGCAAGTGTGCGCGCGCGCAGCGCGACGCGGCGCTCGCGTCCGGCGAGCTGCGCAAGCAGTGCCGCATGACGGCGACGCGCGGCTACTTCGACACGACCTGCGGCACGGCCGGCAAGGTCGCGTGCGGACGCGTCACGCCGGGCTCGAAGAAGCGGCCGATCACGTGCTCCGTCAAGCCGGCCGACCGCTGCGCGAGCCGCGGCAAGTACACGGAGACCGTCTGTGACGCCGAGACGCACTGCTCGGACGTCGTCGACTGGACGGCCGGCACCTGCGTCGACGTGCGCGACCGCGAGCCGTTCCAGGCGGGCGTGCGGACGATCACGTTCACCAAGACCTCCGTCGTCGACCCGACCATGCAGCGTCCGCTCGCGACGGTCGTCTGGTACCCGACGACCGCGGGCGCGGGCCCGGTCAACGCGGCGCTCGGCGGCGTGCTCGACGCGCCGCTCGACGCGTCGGGCGGGCCGTACCCGATGCTCTTGTTCTCGCACGGCTCGTGCGGCTTCCCGACCCAGTCGACCTTCCTCACCGCGCTGCTCGCGGCGCAGGGCTTCGTCGTCGTCGCGCCGCCGCACCCGGGCAACACGATCAACGACTTCCCGACCTGCGGTACGCCGGCGGCGCAGATCGCGTCCGTGCAGGAGCGGCCGCAGGACGTCGTCTTCGTGCTCGACGAGATGCTCGCCGAGAGCGCGGACCCCGCCTCGCCGCTGTTCGGCGCGGTCGATCCGGACCGCATCGGCATGTCGGGGCACTCGTTCGGCGGGCTCACGACGTACCTGGTCGAGGACATCGAGCCGCGCGTAAAGGTCGCGATCCCGATGGCGGCGGCCGTCGGCATGCAGACGCTCGACGTCCCGTCGCTCACCATGCTCGGCCAGATCGACTCGGTGGTGAACAACACCGCGATCCGCAACGCGTACGAGCGCGCGCTGCCGCCGAAGCTCCTGGTCGAGATCGCGCGCGCCGGGCACTACGCCTTCTCCGGCGGCTGCTTCCCGAGCAGCGACTGCAACCCGCCGGCGACGCTGACCCAGGACGAGGCGCACGGCCACGTGCTGCGCTGGGTGCGGCCGTTCCTCGAGCTCTACCTGAACGGCGACCAGGGCTTTGCGCCGTTCTTCCTCGCGCCCGAGCCCGGCGTCGTGCTGCGCAGCGAGACGGACTAGGGCGGGACCGGCGCGGCGTCGCGCGCCGTGGGCGCCCGGAGCGACCAGCCTCCGGGCGCTACGGCGGCGGGCGCGACCGTTCGCCCGCCCGTGCGTTGCTTCGCGGCCTCCGGCCGCCTATGAGAACGGTCCTATGGAAACGTTGCCATT
>JBFMAS010000778.1:0-6346 GCA_040755575.1 Thermodesulfobacteriota bacterium | reverse complement strand
GCCGGCACGTCGACCTCGAAGCCGTCGCCGCAGACCTCGCCCGGCCCGGCCGGGAAGCTGAAGCTCTGCGCCGCGTCGGCCAGCGCCGCTCGCGCCGCGATGTCCTCGGGCTTCTTCGCCGACACCGGCGGGGCCTTGACGGCCGCGCTTGCGACCTGCGCCGCCGAGCAGGCGAGGCGCGAGTCGTCGCCGCCGAGGCACGCCCAGACGCGGAAGCGGCAGCTGCCCGGCGCCGGGTCGAAGTCGCACGCCGGGTCGTTGTCGGTGCAGGCCTGCTGGTTCTTCGGGATGCCCTTGCGGTCGGTGACGACGTTGCTGAGCTCGACCGACCACTCGAGCGCACAGTCGAGGGGCTTCGAGCCGCCGCCGGGGATGCGCAGCTCGGGCGGCAGCTCGGAGCAGGTCGCGCTGCAGCGGCTGCCGGGTGTGCCGTTGAGCGGACCCTCGTCGCATTGCTCGCCGCACTCGAGGATGCCGTTGCCGCACTGCTCGACGCGGCAGGTCGCCGTGCAGCCGTCGCACGACGCGGTGTTGCCGTCGTCGCACTGCTCGCTCACCTCGAGCGTGCCGTTGCCGCACACCGACTCGTTCGGCGCGCACCACAGCCGCACGAGGTTGCTGCTCATGGTGAAGCCGTCGATGGTCTCCGCGGACATGTTGAAGGCGCGCTGGCCGACGCCGTCCGGCGCGTGCGCGACCTTGAAGTCGATCGTCTCCGTGCAGACGTTCGAGCCCTCGATCGGCGGGCCGGTCTGCAGCACCGGGGTTCCGGAGCGGACCTCGCCGCCGAGCGCCATGACCTTCTCCGCGAACTGCTGCGCGTTGTGCTGGTCGAGCGGGTTCGGCCCGCCGGGCAGCTGCGGCTGCTTGATGTTGATGTAGCGCAGAGCGGCCGGGTTGCAGTCCGGCAGCCGGTCGTCGGGCACGCGCACGCAGACCTGCGCGCCGAACGTGCAGACGCCGTCGCGCGTCAGGTCGGTGTCGCACTCCGGGTCGCCGTCGGTGCAGATCTGCGTGGTCGCCGGCAAGAGCAGGTTCGGGTTGATGATGCCGTTCGAGATCGCGACCTTCCACTCGGCGAGGCAGCCGAGCGTCGACAGCGGGATGCCGGGGAACAGCAGCCCGGCCGACGCCGGCAGTCGGCAGTCGGCCTCGCAGCCGTCGCCGCCCTCGGTGTTGCCGTCGTCGCACTGCTCGGAGCACTCGCGCGTGCCGTCGCCGCAGACGGCATCGATGCGCGTGCAGTCGGCGTTGCAGCCGTCGCACGACAGGTTGTTGCCGTCGTCGCAGGCCTCGCCCTCGTCCTCGACGCCGTTGCCACAGGCGGCGAGCTCGACGCAGTCGGGCAGGTCGGGGTTCACGCTGACGGTCGCCGCCGGCACGATGGTGCCGGTGAGGATCGGAGCCAGGCCGCGATGCTGGAAGTCGTTCGCGCTCGTCGCGCGCGCCTGACCCGCGACCGTGATCTGACCGCCCGCACGCAGCCGGTTCTCGCCGGTGCCGGGGAAGGCGAAGGCGCCGCGCGTGTCGAGGAAGCCGCCGGTCGCGACGTTGATCACGCACGCCTGCAGCGAGATCAGACCGCCGATGCTCTCCGCGCCGCTCGCCGCGGCGTCGATCAGGCCGAGGACGTCGAGCGTCCCGGTGACCACGACGTCGACGGTGCCGCCGAAGCCCGGCGAGCTGAGGTCGATCTTGCCCAGCGTGGCGTTGCGCGCGCCGAGCAGGAAGCTGCCGCCGCCGCCGAACGAGCCCGGGCCGCGGGCCGCGATGGTCGCCGTCGCGAGCTGCGTGAAGTCGAGCTCCGCCTGGACCGACACCTCGCCGCCGAAGCACTGCGTGCCGCCGCTCACGTCGATGTTGGCGCCGACGGAGACCAGCCCGCCGGCGGTGATCGCGACCTCCGAGCCGTCGCCGCAGGCGAAGTCGGTGCCGCTGCCGGCCTTGCCGGTGATGGTGCCGGCGATGACCACGTTGCCCGCAGTCGCGCTGAGGTCGATCGGGCCGCCCGAGCCGTCCGGGCCGCCGCCGCTCGCGTCGATCGCCTGGTTCAGCGCGACGTTGCCGGTGTCGGAGGAGATGGTCACCGCGCCGCCGCCGAAGTCCGCCGCGGCGGTGTCGATCTTGGCGTTCACCGTGACGTTGCCGCCCGCGAAGATGGCCGTCTCGCCGCCGCCCGATCCCGTGCCGGCCGCGCCCGAGCTGAGCGGCTCCGTCACGAGCACCGTCCCGCCGGCCTCGATCATGATGTCGCCGCCCTGCGAGTCCGTGCCCGAGCCCGCCGTCGTGACGATGCCGGAGACGGTGACGTCGCCGCTCGCCTCGAGCAGCACGCTGCCCGCCTGGTTGCCCGATACGTCGATGCGCGACTTGGTCGAGCCCGCGGCGAGGAGCTGGAGGTTGCCGCCGGTCGCCTGGAGCATGACCACGGCGAGGTCGCCGCCGCCGAGAATGCGCGCCCCGGCCTGCAGCGTGATCGACCGTGCGATGAGCAGCACGTCGCGGAGGCCTGCGCCCGGTCCGACGGTCACCACGGCGCTCGACGCGAAGACGAGGTCGGTTCCGGCGCCGAAGTCGAGCGCCGAGCCGGGGTCGATCGTCTTCGCGCCGCTGACGGTACAGGGATTCCCGGCACACAGGTCGGCCGGGACGGTGGCGGTAGCGGGACTTGGCGCGACGAGCACGGCGCCGAGCACCGCGAGGGACGCGGCGGACGCGATGGACTGCAGCGAGCGGCTGATGGCAAACACAAAAACCTCCGGAGAACGAACGTTGTCAGCGATGGTCGGAAACGCGAATAGCGGCGCCGCCGGGGACAGGAGTGGAGGAGGGTGCGGCCAGGGTGGAGACCGGGACGCTCTCGCTGGCGAGCGCGATGCGAACGGCTCTGCTGGGGCGGCTTTTCATGCTTCGGTACAAAAAAGACGCTGGGCCGCCCGGAGCTAGCACGGGCGTCACGGCACGGACAACATAGAAAGTGCGGGCCCGCGATCCCCGTGTACGCGCCCCGCTCGCTGCCGGCGACGCGGCCCCGGGGCACCAGCCGCCCGGAGGCCACGAGGCGGCGGCCGGCGCTCGACGGGCGGAGCGCCGGTCAGTAGAAGGGCTCGCAGACGGCGGCCTTCGAGCCGCCGCCGGCAACCGCTCAGACCGTTCAGGAGGGTCCCATGGCCGTCGCAACCACCATCGCCGCCGTCGCGGCCCGCGAGATCCTCGACTCCCGCGGCAAGCCGACCGTCGAGGCCGAGGTCCGGCTCGAGGGCGGCGTCGTGGGACGCGCCGCGGTGCCGAGCGGGGCCTCGACCGGCGCGCACGAGGCGCTCGAGCTGCGCGACGGTGACGGGAAGCGCTACCGCGGCGCCGGCGTCACCAAGGCGGTGGCCAACGTCCGCGGGCCGCTCGCGAAGGCGGTTGCCGGGCTCGACGCACGCGAGCAGGCGAAGGTCGACCAGGCCCTGATCGCGGCGGACGGCGACCCGCTCAAGCGGACGCTCGGCGCGAACGCGATCCTGGCGGTGTCGATGGCGACCGCGCGCGCCGCGGCCGCGGCGGCGGGCGTGCCGCTCTACCGCTGGCTCGGCGGCGACGACGCGACCCTGTTGCCGGTGCCGTTCATGAACGTGCTGAACGGCGGACAGCACGCGGTCGGGGGCGTGGACTTCCAGGAGTTCATGCTCGCCCCGACCGGCCTGCCGACCCTCGCCGAGGCGCTGCGCGCGGGCAGCGAGTGCTACCACGCGCTCAAGGAGATTTTGCACGAGCGCGGCCTGTCGGTGAACGTCGGCGACGAGGGCGGCTTCGCGCCCGCGCTGGCCCGCAACGAGGAGGCACCCGAGCTGCTGGTGCGCGCGATCGAGCAGGCGGGCTACCGGCCCGGTGAGGACGTCGTGCTCGCGCTCGACCCGGCGACGACCGAGCTCTACGCGGACGGCAAGTACGCGCTGTCGCGCACCACCGGCGAGGTCAAGTCGAGCGACGAGATGATCGCGCTGTGGGAGACCTGGTGTGCCAGGTACCCGATCGTGTCGATCGAGGACGGCCTCGCCGAGGACGACTGGGAGGGCTGGGCGAAGCTCACCGCGCGCCTCGGCAACAGGGTCCTGCTGGTCGGCGACGACCTGTTCGTCACCCAGAAGGCCCGCCTCGAGCGCGGCATCCAGAGCAAGGTCGCGAACGCGATCCTCGTCAAGCTGAACCAGGTGGGCTCGCTCAGCGAGACGCTCGAGACCATGGCGGTCGCGCGCCGCGCCGGCTACGCGCGGATGGTGTCGCACCGCTCCGGCGAGACCGAGGACGTGTTCATCGCCGACCTGGCGGTGGCGAGCGGAGCGGGCAAGATCAAGACCGGCGCCCCGGCGCGCTCCGAGCGTGTCGCCAAGTACAACCAGCTCCTGCGCATCGAGGAGGAGCTCGGCTCGCGGGCGCGCTACGCCGGCCGGTCGTGATCGCGGCTGATCGCCGCGCCGCTCACAGCGAGCGCCCGAGCGCGAGGCCGAGCACGGCGGCGACCAGGGCCAGCGCGAAGCTCGCGACGACGTAGGCGATCGCGGTGACGGCCGCGCCGGCCTCGACCAGCTTGACGGTCTCGTAGCTGAAGGTCGAGAACGTGGTGAACGCGCCGAGGAAGCCGACGCCCAGGGCGAGGCGCACCTCGGGTGGCACGCTCGCGAGCTGCAGCGAGCCGGCGAGCGCGCCGAGCGCGAAGCTGCCGGCGACGTTGATCGCGAGCGTGGCCCACGGGAAGAGCGAGCCCAGGCGCGCGTCGATCCACAGCGAGAGCACGTAGCGGGCGATCGCGCCGAGGAACCCGCCGGCGCCGACGAAGAGCAGCGAGTGCAGCGTCACGCGGGGCGGGACGACGCCTCGCGCAGGACGCCGAGGTAGCCGCGCGCGACCCACGCGCCGTCGAGCGCGCCGCGGTCGCGCAGCAGGCGGTGCAGCCGGGGCAGGTTGTAGTGCGGCACCGTCATCAGCAGGTGGTGCTCGAGGTGGTAGTTGACGTAGTTCGGGGCGATCAGCAGGCGCTCCCACCACGAGGTCAGCGTGGTGCGGGTGTTGCGCAGGGGGTCCGCGGGATCGGGGGCGAGCGCGTGCTCGGCGATCGCGCGGATGCGCGTCACGAGCTGGAAGGTCGTCATCCAGGCGACGGCCCACAGCAGGTAGAGCCAGGGGTGGCCGGCGAGCCAGAGCAGCGCGAGCAGCGCCGCGTTGGTCACCCCGACGCCGTAGAGGTTCTTGACGCCGCCGAACGCGCGCGCCTGGTTGCCCTGGGACAGGCCGAGGTCGCGGCGCAGCGTCGCCTTGACGCGCTTCCAGCCGGTCTGGCCGGTGAGGTCGCGGATGACCTTTCGCCTGAGGCTCGCACGCGTCACCGGGAAGGGCGTGACGAGCCCGAGGTCGGGGTCCTGCGCGGTGTAGTTCTTCGCGTGGTGGCGGAGGTGATACGGGCGGTACGGCTCGAGGTCGGTCCACACGGGATACGCGCAGAGCCAGTTGCCGGCCCAGTCGTTGAGCTTGCGGCTCGAGAACAGCGCGCGGTGCGCGGCGTCGTGCATCAGGATCGCGAAGCCGAGCTGTCGCGTGCCGATGACGAGCAGGGCGAGGACGATCGTCAGCGGGTTCGGCCAGCGCGCGACCAGCCCCATCGACGCGAACACCAGGCCCCAGTCGAGCACGATCGAGCCCCACGAGCGGAGGTCGCGGTGCGCGACCAGGTCCTGGATCTCCTCGCGCGTCAGCGCGTCGAGCCAGCGCGGTGGGCGCTCGCTCGGCTCCGCGCAGGTCGCCGGCATCGCTTGCATCACGTCCCCTCCGCGAGCGCGTCGCCCGACGGCGTACCGCTCCCGCCGAATCGCAGGTGTGCCGGCGTCGCGCCCGGCACCGCGCCCATGTCGCGCATGAAGCTCGCCCAGCAGGCGCGCCCCGCGCGGTCGTAGCGCAGCGTCGCTTCGACCAGCGCGCGCCGCTCGTGCGTCGGCACGAGCGGGTCGGGCAGCCGGGGGTCGAACACGATCTGGCGGATCGCTCGGCCGCCGAGCAGGAACGACTCGCGCATCGCGTCCTCGCGAGGCAGCGTCGCCAGGCGACGCTCGCTGCGCTCGAGCTCGACGATCGTCCGCCGGTAGGCGAGGCGCAGCCCCGCCGTGTCCCACAGCGCCGCGGCGTGCCGCGCGGTCTCGGCGGCGAGCGCGTGCAGCCCCGTGACCTCCGCACGGCGCTCGAGGCCGAGCTCGAGCAGGCGCTCGCGCGCGCCGGCGACGCCGCCGGCGAGGTTGTCGGGCCGCAGCGCGAGGCCCGGCCGGAGCTCGCGGAAGCCGAGGAAGGCGAGCGCGCGCTCGCCCCGCGA
>JBFMAS010000777.1:0-3311 GCA_040755575.1 Thermodesulfobacteriota bacterium | reverse complement strand
CGAAGCGGGGCGCGCGGCGTGCCCGTGCGCCGGCTGCGCGACGCCGTCCGCGTACCGCGCTTGCGCTCGCGAGACCGTGCGGGCGTCGATCGCCTCCGGTGTGCTGCGCAAGCAGTGCCGCGGCGAGGTGATGCGCTTCGCGAACCGCTCCACGTGCGGCGCGAAGGAGGGCAGCGTCCCGTGCTGCACGACGAGCGCCGCCGGGCGGGAGTCGTGCCGCATCGTCGCCGACCCGGCGCGCTGCCGGGCGCCGCGCGGCGGCGAGGCGAGGATCGGCGCCAGCGAGTCGTGCTGGGACGCCTGCCTGCCGCTTCCGTCGGCGACCCCGGCCGTCACGCCGACGCCGGTCGTGACGCCGACGCCCGCGAGCGGCGGCCGCTGCTGCGGCTGCGGCTGCGCGCCGCCGTACTATCTGAACTGCCCCTTCAGCCAGCACCAGTGCAGCGTGCCGGCCCCCGACGCGACCGTCGAGGAGGAGTGCGACGCCTTCGACATCCCGGGACAGCTCGACTGCGAGTTCTTCACGACCTGCAACGGGACGTCGGGCGGCATCTGGTTCCCGTACTGCACCGGGGTCGGCTGAGGGCGCGAAGGGCGCGCCCTCCTAGAGCGCGTTGCGTGCGAGGAAGGCCGCGAGCGTGCGCACGATCGGGTTGTCCTCGTCGTCCTCGACGGTCAGGACGTCGAGGTGCGTGTAGCCCTCGCCGATCACCACCTCGAAGCCGCCCGCTGCGCCCCCGAAGGTGGGGAAGGCCGGGCTCGGGCTCGCCGGGTCGATGACGCGCGGCGTGCCGTCGCAGCTCGGCAACGCGCACGTGCCGATGGTGCGCGCGAACGGGATCCACACACCGGGCACCGTGGTGAGGCCGTTCGTCCCGCCCACGGCGAGCACCGGCACGTCGATCGCCGCCGCCTGCGTCAGGTTCTCGATGTCGCGCCGGCCGCGTCCGATCGACAGCGCGGACGAGTCGAGGCCGAGCGACTGCGAGCAGTCGCCGTCGTCGCCGCACGCGGCGCCGACGTCGCCGACCGTGCAGACGCCCGCGTCGCACACGCCCGAGACCGAGGTCACGCCGAGCCCCGAGCTCGGGTAGTAGAGATCGACGAAGTTCGTCTGGCCGCGGTAGAAGGCGCGCGCCAGGCGGTCGAAGCGCGTGCGCTCGCGCTCCTGGCCCCAGACGCCTGCGGGCAGCGTGGTCGGCGGCGGCCCGTTGTCCGGCAGGACGCTCGCGGGTAGCGGCTCCGTGACGTCGAGCCAGGTGACGAGCCCGTCCACCATCGGCCCGGGTGCGCCCACGGAGGTGGCGAGGAACGACGCCAGCGCCGCGAGCGGGCCGTCGTCGTCGATGAACGAGCCGAGCCCGCCGAGCGCCGTCGAAGGGGGCAGCGCCGCGAGCGACGCGAGGTCCGGCACCTTCGCGACCGCGGTGTTGTCCGGCGCGCCCTGCGGCACGTTCGGGATGCTGCGTCCGGAGTCGGGGTCCCGGATCGCCTGGATGGTGACGATCTCCGAGGTCGCGAGGATGCGCGGGTTCAAGATGCCCGCGACGATCGAGTACGCCGTCGTCGGCAGCGTGCACTTCGGCGGCTGCTGCCCCGCACAGTCCGACGTCTCGGTCGCGATGGTGCAGGCGGTGACGCCGTCGACGCAGCGCGGAGCGTCGTCGCGCACCGCGCCGAACAGGCCGCCGTCGAACTTGGCCTCGATGCGGTCGAGCGTGTCCTCGCTCGGCGGCGTCGCGGGGACCGAGCCGCCGCCGCCCTCGAGCAGGACGAGGCCGCGCAGCTTCGCGTAGCCGGGCTGCGGTGGGCCGTTGCCCGTCAAGTCGAAGTCGGTCGCGGCGTAGCGCGCCGCGAACCCCGTGCCGGCCGAGTGCCCGCCGAGGAAGACGTTCTGGTTGCGCGCCTCGCGACGCGCCACCTCGACCACGGCGTCGATGTCCCGCGAGAAGACGAGGTTCGTCCAGCCGGCGAGGAACGGGATGTCGGCGTGCGGGTCGTAGAACTGCGCGCGCCGGTTCGGACCGGCGGCGAGCTCCCGGTGCAGCGTCAAGCCAAGCTCGCCGCCGAAGAACCAGTCGAGCGCGATCAGCGGGTCCTCGTGCTCCTCGGCGATGTCCGCGCCGGCGAGGTCCTCGAGCTGGTTCGAGCGGCGGTCGAAGCCCCAGACCTCGACGATCTGGCCGCCGTCGCGCGCGCGCGTGATCAAATTCTCGGCGAGGATCGCGAGGTTGCCGGCGCCGCCCTCGAAGCCCGGGACGAGGATCAGGATGGCGTCGGGCCGGCCGGCGCCTGCCGCGCGCCAGCGGGTGTAGCGCGCGCCGTTCAGGGTGAAGTCGGCGCCGCCGAACTGTGCGAGCAGCTTCGGGTTGGTGACTGCCACGCCCGGGCTGCCCGGCGTGCCGGCGGGCTCGGCCGCGCTCGGGACGTCGAAGGTCTCCTGCTCGATGCCGCCGCCCGCCGTGGCGCGCGGCGCGTCGCTGCAGCCCGCGGCCGCCGCGAGCGCGCACGCGACCGCCGCGAGCGCGGCCGCTACGCGCGCCGTCGAGCCCCGTTTCGACGTCCCGTCGATCGTCATCGTGTCCCTCCGGGCAAGACTGCGGTTAGACTGCACCGCGCCGTGCGCCGTCCAGAGCGAATCCGCGCTCGTGCGGCGTGCGCGCGGGGCCTCGCCGGAGGGACTCCTCTCACCGTCTCGTCACGGCACCGGCGGGCAGACCGCCGGCGGCGGCGAGTTCGGTGCGCCGACGAACTTCGACGTCGTGTCGCTGGTCGTCGCCGGCGCCTTCGCCGGCGCGGCCGCGCAGAACTCGACGCCGCTGCCGAGCCGCAGCCGCACCGCCATCGTGCCCTGCGGCGCGTTGGCCAGCGAGTACAGCGCGCCGCCCTTGCCGGAGAGCGACAGGCGGCCGTTGACGATCGCGATCGAGGTGATCGGGCCGCTCTCGCGCTTCGGGTCGCGATAGCGATAGGACGGGCGCGCGAACGTGCCGCTCGCGAGCCACCTGCCCGCCGGCAGCGGCAGGACGACCTTCTCCGTGCCGCCGGGGTTGTAGATCGTCAGCGTGCCGCCGCCGCCCGTCGCGCCGAGGAGCGTCGGGTCGCTGCTGCTGAAGAACTGCGGCGCCGTGACGCCGCTCGGGACGCCCTTGTGCGGCGCGGAGCGCATCCGCATCGTGCGCGCGTTCGCCACGATCGGCGGCGTCGCGTCGTCGCGCAGCACGAGCGCGCTCGCCCGGATCGGCGTCGCCGGGAACGGCGTCGGCGTCGGGCTGCCGGGCGTCGGCGTGGGCGTGGGCGTGGGCGTGGGC
>JBFMAS010000776.1:0-5957 GCA_040755575.1 Thermodesulfobacteriota bacterium | reverse complement strand
GCTTCGTCGGGATGACCGAGCATCAATAGGGAGAGCGCGAGAACGCTCAGGCACGGCGCCCCGAAGTCGACGAAGCCGAGCGGGTTGCGCTGCTCGCCGGCGGCCAGCGCATGCTCGAGCTCGCGGCGCGCCCGCGCCGGCTCGCCCGTCTGATAGGACGTGACGCCGGCGAGCGTCGAGGCCATGCTGCGCGCGCCGGGAAACGGCGCGCGCTCGGCGAGCGACTCGAGCCGCGCCGCGATCGCGCGCATCTCGGCCGTGTGCCCGCGGAGGTTGTGGTACGCCCACAGGCCGGCGAGAGCGGTCGCGAGCTGCGGCGTGTCGTCGGTCTGCTCGGTGAGCGCGCGCACGTGGTCGAAGGCCTCGCGCACCTCCGGAGCGGCGAAGCCGTTCGCCGCGAGCAGCGCCTGCCCGCGCGTCAGGTGCAGCGCGAGCGACGTCGTCGCTGTGTCGGCGTCGCGCGGCAGCCGCTCGACGAGCGCGAGCCCGCGGTCGACCGCGGCGAGCACCTCGCGGTAGGCGCCCGCCCGCAGCGCGCGCTCCGCGACGCCGCGCAGGTGGAGAAGCGCGCGGGCGTGCTCGCGGCATTCCTCGAAGTGCAGCGCGAGCTCGCTCGCGCTCGCGCCGGCCGTCCGCTCGAGCTGCTCGCCGACGCGTCTGTGCAGCAGGGCGCGCCGCGACGGTCCGATGCGCGAGTAGAGGTGCTCGCGGTAGAGCGAGTGCGTGAAGCCGAAGCGTGCCGTCACGCTGCCGTCCGCGTCCTCCTCGGCTTCGAGCGCGCGCAGGAAGCGGCCGACGCGCGCCACCGCCGCACAGCGCTCCTCGACGTCGAGCAGGTCCGTCTCGAGGGCCGCCGCGATCGTCCGCGCCGCGAAGCGCATGCCGGCGACGCTCGCCGCCTCGAGCAGGAGCTGGTCGCCGGCCGGGAGCCGCTCGAGCTGCTGCTCGATCATCTGCCGCAGCGTCTCGGGGACGCCGACGCGCTCGTACGCGGCGGCCGGCGCGGCGCGGTCGTCCCCCGCGAGGAGCCCGCGCGCGGCGAGCTCGTCGACCACCGTGACCAGGAACAGCGGGTTGCCGTCGGTCTTGGCGTGCAGCCAGCCTGCCAGCTCGCCCGGCCGCGCAGCGTCCGGAAAGCGCGCCGCCACGTACGCGCGCACCGCGGTCTCGTCGAGCAGGCCCAGCGGGAGATCGCGGCAGCGGCGGCGCAGGACGAGCTCCTGCTTGAGCGCGCGCACCGGCTGCCCGTGCACGATCGCCTCGACCGGCCGGTACGTCCCGATGATCAGCAGGCGCGCGCCCTCGCCGCGCTGCGCGACGTACGACAGCAGGTCGATCGTCGAGTGGTCGCTCCAGTGCAGGTCCTCGAGCACGAGTAGCACCGGGCGCTCGCGGCTCAGCGCGTCGAGCGCGTCGCCGAGCGTCCGCAGCATGCGCTCCGGGGCGGCGTTGCCCGCACGGCGAGCCAGCGCCTCGCGCTCGTCCTCGGCGAGGACGCCGCCGAGCTGCAGCAGCCACTCCGGCGCGAGCGCGCGCAGCCGGTCGACCACCCGTGGCTCAACCGATTCGCGGCAGAGCCGCGCGAGGCCGTCGAGCACGGGCAGGAACGGCTCGCGCGCCCCGTAGCTGGCGATGCACTGCCCGCGGACCGTCCATGCGCCGTCCGCGGGCGCACCCGCGGTCACGCCGGAGAGGAAGGCGTCGAGCAGCGTCGTCTTGCCGAGCCCCGCCTCGCCGGACAGGAAGACGGTCTGCCGCCGGCCGCCGAGCGCTTCGCCGAGCGCGCGGTCGAGCTCGGCGAGCTCCGCCGCGCGGCCGACGAGCGTCGTGGCTGCAGCGCCTGCAGCGGTGGCGGCGGCCGGGCCGGGCCTCTCGCCCGGGCGCACGGCCGCGACGAAGCGGTAGCCTCGCCGGTGCACGGTCTCGATGAAGCGCGGCTGCTTCGGGTCGTCGTCGAGCGCCTGGCGCAGCTCGTTGATGCACACCTTGAGGACGACGTCCGTGACGTGCGTGCCCGGCCACAGGGCGTCGAGCAGCTCCTGCTTGGTGACGAGCCGCCCGGGGCGCGCCGCGAGGTAGCACAGCAGGGCGAAGTTCTTCTGGCGCAGCGCGACCGGTTGGTCGTCGCGCCACAGCCGTCCGCTCTCCGGGTCGAGACGGAAGGGCGAGAAGGAGACCGGCTCGCTCACGAGGTCACGCGCGCGCCGGTCGTCGCCCCGCGGGCGGAATCGAACCGAAATCGAACCGATTCCTTAGGACTCGCCGGCATCGAACCGATTATCTCTCCGCGCGTCGCAGAGCGCCGACGTCTTTCTCAGCACAGGCCGCAAGCCGCATGCAAATGCCGCCGCGCGGCGGCGCGGACGCGAGGTGGAGGTGGAACAGATGCGGATCGGAAGCGCCGTTCTCGCTCGCATGGCTTGCCTGCTGGTGGCGTCGGCGTGGTGCGCCGGCGCGGGTCCGGCACACGGCGAGCCTTTCGCACGCACGGAGGAGCGCGCGCCGTGCGACCACTACGACCCGCTGCGCCGGCCGTTCTTCGGCGAGACCCACCTGCACACCTCGTACTCCTTCGACGCGGTGACGCTCGACACGCGCAACACGCCCGCCGACGCGTACCGCTACGCGCAGGGCGGCGTCGTCGGCCTGCCGCCGTGGGTCGACACGCGCGAGCAGTACGACCCCGCGCCGCCGACGCCGCAGAGCTCGCCGCTGGTCGCCGAGCACCCCTACTGCCTGCCGCCCGAGCGCTGCCAGTTCACCGCGAGCCGCACGGCGCAGCTCCCCGAGGGGCGCGCGCTCGACTGGGTCGCGATCACCGAGCACTCGGAGCAGCTCGGCGAGGCCAACATCTGCATGTTCGAGCCGGTGCTGCCGTGCACGTCGCACGACCAGTGTCCGGCCGGACAGGAGTGCGGCACCGTGCTCCAGCAGGCGACCGGCTCGACGTCCACGATGTGCGTCCCGGTCGGCTACGGCAGCCCGCTCTGCATGATCGCGCGCGACGAGCTGACGCGCCTGCAGGGCGGCGCCGTCGGCGCGCTCGTCGCCGTGCCGGAGAACATCAACGAGAACCCGACGCGCGTCTCCTTCTGCGACGCGGTCTACGGCGGCGACGGCCTGCGCTGCCTCGAGCAGGCGGAGCACGTCTGGCAGCAGATCCAGAACGACGCCGAGGAGGCCTACGACCGCACGTCGGCCTGCACGTTCACCTCGTTCGTCGCGTACGAGTACACGGCGATGATGGGCGTCGGGCGCTGCGAGAGCGCGCCGCTCGTGCCGTGCTGGGAGGACACCGACTGCCCGTCCGGCGCCGGCGCGTGCATCACCGACTTCCCGGGCGGCGGCGGGGCCGACAACATGCACCGCAACGTCATCTTCCGCAACGACGACGTGATCGACCTGCCGATCTCGAACCTCGAGGCGCCGGTCGGCTGCGGCTCCGGCGACCTGTGCGACCGTCCGGAGGACTACCCGATCGGCTCGCCGCAGCAGATGCTCGAGCAGCTCCGGGCGAGCTGCAACGACCATCCGCCGGACCACCCGCGCTGCGAGGCCCTGTCGATCCCGCACAACTCGAACATCAGCGGCGGCGCGATGTTCCTCGCGCCCGAGAGCCTCGACGAGGCGCGCGTGCGCAACGAGATGGAGCCGCTCGTCGAGCTGATGCAGATCAAGGGCTCCTCGGAGTGCCGCTTCTCGTCGTCGCTGCCCGGCGCCTGGGGCGCGACCGACGAGGAGTGCAGCTTCGAGAACATGAACTTCAGCCGCCTGAACGGCGCCTGGCTCGCTCCCGAGGACCGCACGCCCGACAACCTGCCGCCGGGCTCCTACGTGCGCAACGCGCTCAAGAGCGGCATCGCCTTCGAGGAGGAGTTCGGCGTCAACCCGTTCAAGCTCGGCTTCGTCGGCGGGCTCGACAACCACAGCGGCACGCCGGGCCAGAGCGAGGAGATCGACTACGCGCGCCACGGCGCCCACGGCGACCAGAGCTTCGCCGTCTCGGCGCAGATCCTGAACGAGAAGTACCTGCTCGGCTTCGAGACCAACGGCGGCGGCTTGACGGTCGCCTGGGCCGAGGAGAACTCGCGCGACTCGATCTTCGAGGCGCTGAAGCGCCGCGAGACCTACGCGACGAGCGGCACCCGGCCGATCGTGCGCCTGTTCGGCGGCCCGGACGTCCCCGCGAACCTGTGCTCGCGCGGCGACTTCGCGGCGCAGGGCTACGCGAGCGGCGTGCCGATGGGCGGCACCCTCGAGGTGAGCGCCGCGGCGCCCCGCTTCGCGGTCAGCGCGCTCATGGACCCCGGCTGGCCGAACCACCCCGGCACCAGGCTCGACCGCATCCAGATCATCAAGGGCTGGGTCGACGCGAGCGGCGAGACGCACGAGAAGGTGTTCGACGTCGCGGGCGGCGGGCAGGGGGGCGTCAAGCCGATCTCGCCCGGCGGGCGCCCGCTGCCGGAAATCGGCGGCGGCGGAGACACCGGCGCGGTCGACCTGCGCACCTGCCGGCCGACCGGCGTCGGGCACGCGAGCCTGTGCACCGTCTGGCAGGACCCCGAATTCGACCCGAGCGAGCGCGCCTTCTACTACGCGCGCGTCCTCGAGCAGCCGAGCTGCCGCTGGAACCAGTACTACTGCAACGCACGCGGCATCGACTGCAGCCGGCCGATGGGCGTGTGCGGCTCGACCGATCCCGCCTTCAACGGCAAGGGCTGCAGCTCGAACGACGACTGCGGCGGCGGCGTCTGCGAGACGCCGCTCTCGTACAGCGCCTTCGAGTACCAGCAGTGCTGCTCGGGGCTCGTGCCGGCGACGGTGCAGCAGCGCGCCTGGACGTCGCCGATCTGGTACGACCCGTCGCCGCCGGAGGCCGCGTCGTGAGGCTCTTGCGTCGCCTCGGGCGGAGCCGGCTCGTGCACTTCGTGCTGCTCGGCGGCGCGCTGTTCGCGGCGCGCGAGCTGAGCGCCGCGCGCCAGGGACGCGAGCCCGGAGCGGCGGTGCGCGAGCCGATCGTCGTCTCGCGCGAGCGCGTGCGAGCGCTCGAGGAGGGCTTCGTCGCGCAGTGGGGGGTGCCGCCGACGGAGGCACAGCGGCGTGCGCTCGTCGAGCAGGCCGTGCTCGACGAGATGCTCTTTCGCGAGGCGCGCGTGCTCGCGCTCGGCTTCGGCGACCGTAGCGTGCGCCGCCGCCTGGTCGAGAAGATGCGCACCGTGAGCGAGCGCCCGGCGCGCGACGAGGACCAGCTCGTGCGCGACGCGATCGAGCTCGGCCTCGACGACGACGTCGTCATCCGCCGCCTGCTGGTCGAGAAGATGCGCCTCGTCCTCGGGCGAGGCGCGGGTCCGACGGCCGTGCGCGACGGGGATCTCGCCGCCCACCTCGCGCGTCACGCGGACGAGTACCGCCTGCCCGAGCGCATCTCGCTGACGCACGTCTTCCTGAGCGCGGACCTGCGCGGCGCGCGCCTCGACGGCGACGCGCGACGGGCGCTCGCCGAGCTGCGCGCCCCGGGCGCCGCGCCGGAGCGCGTCACGGCGCTGTCCGATCCGTTCCCGCTCGGCCACGAGCTGCGCGCCTACTCGGCCGCGCAGCTCCTCGGTCGCTTCGGCGAGGCGTTCGCGGAGCAGGTGGCCGCGCTCGAGCCCGGCGCGTGGTCCGGGCCGCTCGCGTCGCCGTACGGCCTGCACCTCGTGCGCGTCGACCGCAAGGAGCCGGCGCGCCTGGCGTCGGTCGACGAGGTCCGTCCGGCGCTGACCCGCGCGGTGCTGCGCGAGCGCGCGCGGGACGGCTTCGCGCGCGGCGTCGCGGCGCTGCGCTCGCTCTACGAGGTGCGCGTCGAGGACCAAGCGCTGCACGCCGCGGGCGGCGCGCGGGGCGAGGCGCGCTCGTGAGCCGCGACGGCGTGCGGGGGCTCGCGCGCGCTCTCGCTCTCGTGCTGGTGGTGTTGGTGG
>JBFMAS010000775.1:0-8404 GCA_040755575.1 Thermodesulfobacteriota bacterium | reverse complement strand
CGTCGCGCAGGCGCGTGCGGCGGTCGCGGCGCTCTGCGACTGCGCGACCGCCGCCTCGCACGGCGACTACGTGCAGTGCGCACGCAACGTGGCAACGCTGCGCGTGGCCAACGGGCTCCTGCCGAAGTCCTGCAAGGCGTCGGTGATCCGCTGCGCCGCTCGCTCGACGTGCGGCAAGCCGGGCTTCGTCACGTGCTGCACGCGGGACCGGCGCAACGTCACGCGCTGCAGCCTGAAGCGCGACGCGGCCCTGTGCAGGGCGCCGCGGGGCGGACAGGCGTGCGTCAAGACCCAGCCGAGCTGCTGCGACGCATGCCCGGCCGGAAGCTGCGGCGGCCCGACCGCGACGCCGAGCCCGACGCCCTCGCCGCGACCGACGTCGTCGCCGGGCCCGACCGGCTCGCCGGGCGTGGGCTCGTGCGAGCAGATCGGGGGCCCGACCTTCGCCGACGTCCAGGACCGCATCTTCACGCAGCGCGGGTGCACGCTCAGCACGTGCCACGGCGAGTTCGCGTCGGGCGGCCTCGACCTGCGGCCCGGCAGCTCGCACCTCGAGCTGGTCGACGTCACGCCGCAGAACCCGGCGGCCGCGGCGGCCGGCAAGAAGCGCGTCGCGCCGGGCGACCTCGACGAGAGCTTCCTGTCGCAGAAGCTGCACGCCGATCTCGCACCCGGCGAGGGGCTGCCGATGCCCTTGATCGGGCCGCTCCTGCCACAGGCGGAGGTCGATCTGGTCGACGCGTGGATCCTCGCCGGCGCGCCGGCGACCGGGATCATCCCGGGCGCGCACTGCCTGCCGCCGCTGCAGTACGAGCCGACACAGGCACCGCCGCCGCCGCCCGGCGGCTTCCAGCTCGTGCTCGACGGCCCGGTCCTGCAGCCTGGTCAAGAACAGGAAGGCTGCCTGTGGATCCAGGCGCCGAACGCGACCGACTTCGTCGTCGGCAAGTGGGAGTTCCACCTGAATCCGGGGACCCATCATTTCGCGCTCTTCGAGTACAACCACCCGGGCGCGCCGGCGACCGGCGTCTGGACGCCGGGCGACGTGGGCTGCATCTCCGGCTCGAACTTCGGCGACACGATCAGCGGGTCGCCGCAGGCGCCCTACTTCATCGACGTCTTCCCGCCCGGCATCGGACGGATCCTGCGCGCCGGCAGCTACATCGGCATGAACGCGCACTACTTCAACCCGTACGACGTGCCGCTGCAGATCAAGGTGTGGACCAACATCTACCCGTACGAGGGTACGCCGCAGCACATCGGCCAGACGATCATCGAGTTCGACGACATGTTCGACATCTACGTGCCGCCGTTCACGCAGCGCCTCGAGACCGGCGTGTTCACCAACACGATGGGCAAGGCGATGCACGTCTTCCAGGTGACCGGTCACATGCACAAGCGCGGGCTGCGCTTCACGGCGTACGAGCCCGACGGTACGAAGCTGTACGAGAACTTCGACTGGTCGCACCCGATCTTCCGCCACCTCGATCCGCCGTTCGTGCTGCAGCCCGGCGAGTCGATCGACTTCGAGTGCCTGCACGACAACGGCGTGACGCGCGAGGTGCGCCGCAACGCGAACGGCGACCCCGTACCGCTGCAGTTCGGCCTGACCACCGACGACGAGATGTGCACGCTGAACGGGCAGTACTACTTCGTCGACTGACACGGCGCGCGCTCGCGCGGGGTGAGGCGCGCCCGCTCGGCGGCGCGTCGTTCGCCGGCCGCGGGCTCGAATGACGCGCGCTTGACCGTCGCGGCGCGCGACTGGAAAGCTCGCCCTGCATGCGAGCCGGCACCTGCGCGCTCCTCCTGCTCTGGCTCGTCCTGGCGGGGATCTGGGCCGGCACACGGCCCGCCCTCGGCGACGACATGTGGTGGGTGCTCGCGACGGGACGGCACATCGTCGAGAGCGGAGCGATCCCCGAGCGCGAGATCTTCTCGTTCAGCGCGCCGGGCCAGCCCTGGTACCACCAGGAGTGGCTGAGCCACGTGCTGTTCTACTCGGCGCTGCGCGCCTTCGGCGGCGACGGGCTCGTGCTGCTCAAGGTCGCGATCGCGGTCGTGATCGTCGTGCTGCTCGGCGTGGTCGCGGCCCGGCGCAGCGGCTCGCCGTTCCTCGGCGCGCTCGCGGCGGCGTTCGCCGCGTGGGCCTGCCGCGACGACCTCGACGTGCGGGCGAAGATCTTCACCGTGCTGTGCAGCGTACTGATGCTCGGACTCGTGAACGCGTACCGTCGCGCCGCGCGACCGCGGATCCTGCTGCTCGCGCCGCTCCTGATGGTCGCGTGGGCGAACCTGCACTACGGCTTCGTCTACGGCTTGGTCATCCTCGGCAGCTACTTCGGCGCCGAGACCGTCAAGTCGCTCACCGGCCTCCCGGACGCGCCGATGCCGCTGCGGCGGTCGCTGCTGCTCGGTGCGGCGCTGCTCCTCGCGGCGGTCGCCTGCCTCGCGAACCCGCAGCCCCTGGGCTCGTTCGAGATCGCCCTCGAGCACATGCGGCCGGACAACCCCTGGCGTCGGGTCATCGAGTGGAAGCCGCCGCCGCTCTTCCGGCAGGGCGTGCCGACGGCGTTCGCGGTGACGCTCGCCGTGCAGACCGTCGCGGCGGCATCCGCGCTGCTCGTCGCGCGCCGCCGCTTCGACGTCGCCGATCTGGCGCTCGTCGTCGCGACGGCGGCGGTCGCGCTGCAGTCGCGCCGGTTCGCGCCGTTGCTCGCGTTCGTCGCGACCCCGTTCCTGGCGCGCAACCTCGCGCTCGTCGTCGAGCGCGTCGCTCGGGCGCGGCCGCGCCTCGCGCGCGCGGGACCGGCGCTCGCGGCCGCCGGCGCGCTCGCAGGCACGATCCTCACCGGCGTCGCGCTCGCGTCGCAGGCGCGTGCGGCGTTCGCCCCCGGACTGTTCGCCGGGATGACGCACCTCTCGTCCTTCCCCGTCGACGCGGTGTCGTTCCTGCGTGCGAACCCGCTGCCCGGCGAGCGCCTCTACAACTTCTACGCCTGGGGCGGCTACCTGCTCTTCCACCTGCCCGGCGTGCCGATCTACGTCGACGGACGTGCGGCCGTGGCCTACCCGCCGCGCATCGCGGACGAGTACCGCACGATCGAGCGCGGCGGCCGCGCGGCGCTCGCCAGGCTCGCCGGCTACGACGCGAACGTCGTCCTGCACCACGTCGGCTACGACCTGCCGCTGCGCCTGCGCCGGGCGCCGGGCTGGGTGCGCGTCTACGACGACGGGCACGCGGTGATCTTCGTGCGGCGGACGCCCGAGACGGCGTCGTGGCTCGAGCGCTTCGAGCGCGGCGAGCTCGTCTACCCCGACACGCCCGGGGCGCAGCTCTTCCTCGCCGAGCTCGAGATGCAGCGCGGGCATCGCCAGGCGGCGGTCGCCCGGGTGCTCGACGTGGTGCGCCGCTTCCCGCGCGACGGCATGGAGGCGGCGCTGCGCCGCCAGCGCGCGGAGCTGCAGGCGGGCATCACGACCGACCAGAGCGCGCTGCGCACGATCGACCTCTACGCGGCGGCGTTCGAGCGGCTGTCGCGACCCTGAGCTCCACCTCGCGCGGCCACGAGGCGCCGTACGAGCGCGACGGCGAGCGGCAGCGCGAGCGCCGCGGCCGCGAGCGCGAGCCCGAGCGGCAGGAGCCGCGAGCGATACGTGAAGCGCACCTCGTGTCGTCCGGGCGGCAGGCGAACCGCCTGCACGAGGTGGTTCGCGCGCAGCACGGGTACCGCCGTCCCGTCGACCGTCGCGTGCCAGCCCGGGTACCAGGACTCGGCGAGCACCAGGTAGCCGCCGCCCGGGCTGTCGGCGTCCAGCACGTACTCGCCGGGCGCACGCGACGCGATCTCCACCGTGCCCGGCGCAAGCGAGGGCGCGGCATCCGCCTCGCCGGGCGGCTCCTCGAGGACGACGACGTTGCGCGGGTCCCAGCGCCCCTCGCCGAGGAAGCGCAGCCGGCGCTGCGCGTCGGGGAGCGCGATCGCGCGCGGCACGATCCAGGCGCGTGGCAGCGCTCGCGCGGACTCGAGCACCGTCCGCTCGGGGCGCCGCGCGATCGTCGACAGGCCGTACGGCGTGGGCATGTCCGGCGGCGCGAGCCAGACGCGCGCGCCCAGCATGTCCATCAACGGGTGCGGCCGGCCGGGCGCCGCCATGACGACCGGGGTGTCGAGCGGGCGCTCGCGCAGCACGTTGACCAGGTCGGCGTAGCGCGCGAGCTGCATCGAGTCGTAGCCGCCGACGTGATCGACGCCCGCAAGGCGCGCGCGTCCGGCGTCCGCGATGCTCGCTGGCCCGATCGACGCCAGACGATGGGTACCGGCGAGGCGCCGGCGCACGAGCGCCGTCAGCTCCGGCTGCCAGTACAGCGACGCGGTCTCGCCGCCGCGGACGTACCGCTGGTCGAAGGTCGCGAGGTCGGCCGCAATCAGCAGCGCCAGCAGCGGCACCGCCGCGCGCCCGGACAGCGCACCACGTGCGACCGCGAGCAGCAGCGCCGCCGCGACCGCCAGCCACGCGGCGGCGAGCGCGAGCGATGCGGCGGCGGTCGCGCGCGCATCGATCCGGAAGCGCAGCTGGTCGACGGGGATGCCGTAGCCGCCCTCGGCGAGGCGCGCGGCATTGGCCCACGCCAGGAGATCGCGCCACCACGTGCCTTCGCCGCCGAGGATCCACAGCGCGAGCGCGCCGGCGGCGAGGAGGAGCGCGAGCAGGACCGCCGCGACGCCGGCGCGTCGCGCGGCCGCGCGCGCCCCGGCGTCGGCCGCGAGGAGACGCTGCGCGCCGATCGCGGCCAGCGCCGCGAGCGCCAGCGTGAAGACGTACAGGTAGCGGGCGGGCGCGCGGAAGAGCGTCGAGCCGGGCACGAGCGTCGCGAAAGCGTCGAACAGCGGCGTGTAGCGCCCGAGCGCGACGAGCAGGGCGGCCAGAGCGACGCCGGCCCAGAAGCGGCGCTGGCGTTGCCCGGCCGCGCCCACGAGCGCCAGCACGAGCGTCGCGGCGCCGACGTACCCGCACAGCTCCCAGTGGAACCAGCGCCCCCAGTAGCGTGCGCCGGCTGCGTCGCCGAAGACCCGCGGCGCGAGCAGCGTCAGCAGGTTCTCCGGCGGCAGCGAGTACGTCGTCACGAAGCCCGGCTGCGCGGCGGCGACGCGCTGGATCTGCGCGGTGAGCTCGAGCGTCGGCAGGAGCTGCGGCGCGCCGAGCAGCATCCCGCCCGCGAGCGCCGTACCGGCGCCGACCGCGGTCCACACGCGCCCGCGCAGGTCGCCGGCGCCGGTGACGGTGAAGTGCACGAGCCGCGCGGCGACGACGAGCCCCGTCGCCAGCGCGAGCTGCGGCACGCCGGCGAGCGCCATGATCACCACCGTCGGCGCGAGCAGCACCGCGCGGCGGAGCGACGGCCCGGCGAGGAAGCGCTCCGTGCGCCAGAGCGCGGCCGCGCCCCACGGATACGCCCAGACGTAGGTGACGTGGCCCGCGGCGATCCGCGCGTAGGGAAACCCGGCGAGCGAGAAGACCAGCGCCCCGAGCAGGGCGGCGCGGCGGTCGAGCCCGAGCCCGCGCCGCAGCCAGGCTTCCGCGAACACGCCGGCGAGTGCGAGGTGGAGCCAGGTCACGAAGTTCCAGAACGCGGCGTCCGGCAGCACGATGCCGAGCCAGGTGGGGGGATAGAACACCGCCGCCTGCACCGCCGCGAGGAGCGCGAAGCCGGCGAGCACGTGCGGATCCCAGGTCGGCAGACGCCCCGCACGGAGCTCGTCCGCGACCAGGCGATGCATGAAGAAGAACACGTCCCACAGGTCGCGCCCGAAGATCATGCGGCCCGGCTGCAGCACGGGGAGCAGCAGCAGCACGGGCAGCGCGAGCAGCACGACGAGGGACGGCGACACGCGCCGCAAGCCGCGACGCGACGCCGCCTCGCCGCGCCTGAGGCTCATCGCACGGTCCCGCTTCCGCTCGCCGCTACGACGTCGCGCTCGTCGTCCCCGCGCCTCGCGCCGCGGCGTCGGCCGCACGCATCCGCGCAAGCACGCTGTGGTGACGGCCGTACACGAAGTAGATCGCCATGCCGATCACGAGCCAGACGAAGAGCCGCCACCAGTTCTCCACCGGCAGCGAGAACATCAGCATGAGGCAGGTCGCGATGCCGAGCAGCGGGGTCACCGGCGCGAACGGCACGCGGAACGGCCGCTCGGCGTCGGGGTATGCGCGACGCATGATGAGCACCGCCGTGCAGACGACGACGAACGCGAACAGCGTGCCGATGTTGACCAGGTCCGCGAGGATGCGCAGCGGCAGCAGCGCCGCCGCGATCGACACCAGGACGCCGGTGAGGATCGTCGACTTCCAGGGGGTCCGGTAGCGGTCGTGCACGGCTCCGAAGAACCCGCGCGGCACGAGCCCGTCGCGCGCCATCGCGAGCCAGACGCGCGGCTGGCTCAGCATCATGACGAGCAGCACCGAGGTGATCCCGGTCAGCGCACCGAGCGAGACCAGGAACTGCGCCCACGGCAGGCCGGCCTGCTGGAACGCGTTCGACACCGGCGCGTTGATCTCGATCTGGTCGTAGCGGACCATTCCCGTGAGCACGGCGGCCACCGCGACGTAGAGGACCGTGCACACGATCAGCGACGTGATGATGCCGAACGGGACGTCGCGCTGCGGATCGCGCGCCTCCTCGGCGTGCGTCGAGATCGAGTCGAAGCCGATGTAGGCGAAGAAGATGATCGCCGCGCCGGCGAGCATGCCGAGCGGCTCGCCGCCCGTCCCCTCCTGTCCCACCACGGACGCGCCGAAGAAGCTCACGCCGCCGTAGCCGTAGGGCGCGAAGGGAATCCAGTTCGCGGGGTCGACGTAGAGCGCACCGACGCCGATCACGAAGAGCACTACCAGGACCTTGGCGATCACCATCGCCGTGTTGAAGCGCGCGCTCTCGCGGATGCCCAGCACCAGCACGGTGGTGATCAGCGTCGTGATGAAGATCGCGGGCAGGTCGAGGATCGCACCCGTCAAGACGAAGCGGCCCTGCGCCGGGTCGAAGTCGAACGGTGCGTTGCCGAAGGCTCGTGGCCACTGGACGCCCAGGATGCCGATGAAGTCCTGGAAGTAGTGCGACCAGCCGTGTGCGACGGTGGCCGAGGCGACGGCGTACTCGAGGATCAGGTCCCAGCCGATGATCCACGCGCCGAGCTCGCCGATGGTCGCGTACGCGTAAGTGTAAGCGGAGCCTGCGACCGGCGCCATCGACGCGAACTCCGAGTAGCAGAGCGCCGCGAAGATGCAGGCGATGCCGGCGACGGCGAACGACAGCGTCAGCGCCGGCCCGGCCTTGTCGTGCGCCGCGACGCCGGTCAGCACGAAGATGCCCGTGCCGATGATCGCGCCGACGCCGAGGCTCGTGAGCTGCCACGGGCCGAGCACGCGTCGCAGCCGGTTCTCGCCCTTCATCTCGTCGAGCAGGAGCGACAGCGGCTTGCGGGCGAAGAGAGGGTTGGACGGCAAGGTCGATTCTCCTTTGCCCGGGCAGCTTGTTCTACGACGGCGCCGGGTTCAAGCCTGCTCTGCGGCCGCGCGCAGCATCGCCGCGAGGCTGCGCTCGACGTCGTCCGCGGTCGTCGCCCACGACGACACGCTGATGCGCATCGCGACCCTTCCGCGCCACTCGGTGAGGCCGCACCAGCACGTCCCGTCCTGCTGCACGCGCGCCACCACGTGCCGCGTGCGCTGGTCGTCGCCGAAGCACACCACCACCTGGTTGAGCACGACGTCGTTGAGGACGTCGTGGCCCGCTGCACGCAGGCCCTCGGCGAAGCGCGTCGCGTGCGCGCAGGTGCGCTCGACGAGAGCGGCGACGCCGCTCCTGCCGAGCGCGCGCAGCGCGGCCCACACCTCGATGCCGCGCGCCCGGCGCGACGCCTCGGGCGTGAAGTCGCCGGGCTCGCGCGGCGCGGACTGCGGGAAGTACGGCGCCGCGACCGACATCGCGCCGCGCAGCGTGCTCGCGTCGCGCACGAAGGCGAGCCCGCTGTCGTAGGGGACGTTGAGCCACTTGTGCGCGTCGGTCGCCCACGAGTCCGCGTCCGCCACGCCGGCCGTGAGATGCGCCCGCGACGGCGCCGCGGCGGCCCACAGGCCGAAGGCGCCGTCGACGTGCACCCATGCGCCCGCGGCGCGCGCCGCGGCGCACACCTCGGCGGCGGGATCGAACGCGCCGCTGTTCACGTTGCCGGCCTGGATGCAGACGATGGTCGGGTCGCCGGCGAGCACCGGCAGCGCGTCGGCGCGCATGCGTCCTTGACGGTCGACCGGCACGACCTCCGCCGAAGCGCGCCCGAGGCCGAGAAGCCCGAGCGCCTTGCGCACCGTGGGGTGCGCTTCGGCGCCGACGAGCACGCGCAGC